>JAUVKS010000050.1 GCA_030596145.1 Pseudomonadota bacterium
GATAATTAGTAAAGAGGATAAGATCAAACCGTATAGCGATAGTAAAATTGTAGATATTATGAGGACTCAGGGTATAAGCATAGCAAGAAGAACAGTGGCGAAATATAGAGAAATGGTGGGTATCCTTCCATCCTCAAAGAGGAAAAAGTACTTTTAACGGATTTGTGAAAAGTCTCATTTTTATAAACAGAAAAACTGTTTGACTTTTTGATTCGACTTAAATATAAAACTAAATTCTTTTAATTTTAACTTTTTGATAGCAGAATATTGATGCAATCGTAAAAAGTCTGTCATTCCCGCGTAGACGGGAACCCATAAACGGCTAAATGTTTGAAAAGACTGGATTCCTGTTCCCCGATCGGGGTATGTGTATATTTCGACTTTTTACGATTGCATCAATATTAGGGAAACTTAATTTATTAAGAGGAGGAATCGCTTATGCAGATTTCTGTAACCGTCAAGAATACAGAAGGGGATGTTGGGCTCAAGGATTATGTGAAAGAAAGATTGGAAAAGCTGAAAAAATATATAGATAGTGCGGTAGATGCCCGTGTTGTTCTCTCTGTAGAAAAATTCAGAAATGTGGCTGAGGTAAATTTACTGGCCAAAGGAATAAGTATAAAGGGTAAGGAAGAAGCTAAGGACATGTACCTTGCTATCGACAACGTTATAGAAAAAATTGAGCGTCAGATAAAAAAACATAAGGGGAAAGTAAGAGATCACAAGGCAGCTAATGTCTCAAAAAATGAGGATATCGGCTTGACCGAGTTGCCAATCGATGATTATGAAGATTTGGAACACTCTAAGATAGTGGAAACAAGGAAAATTACACTGAAACCAATGTCTCTTGAAGATGCCGTTATGGAAATCGAAACCTCTAAGAATAGATTTGTCATGTATAGGGATTCATTTTCTGAAAAGGTTACTGTTATCTATCAGCGCGAAGATGGGGATTATGCTCTGATAGAGGCGAATAGTTGAAGTTAGGGGTAAGTTACCATGAACATTGTTGATATGCTCAAAAAAGAATTTGTAATTGAGGAATTAAAATCAAAAACAAGGCGGGAAGTTCTTACCGAATTGTCAAAGGTATTTCTACATGGCAATGTTGAAGTTGATTACGATGTGATGGTTGAAGTATTGCTCGAAAGAGAAAAACTGGGGAGTACCGGCATAGGTGATGCAATCGCAATACCTCATGGAAAACTTGCCGGTCTCGAAAACCTTATAGTCTCTTTTGGAAGAAGTACAGATGGAATAGAATTCGACTCGATGGACGGTAAACCTGTTCATATTTTCTTTTTATTGATGGCACCGGAAAACTCAGCCGGCCAACACCTGAAAACGCTGGCAAAAATATCGCGCATGCTTAAAGACAGTTCCTTTAGAATAAATCTTATGAAGGCAGAATCAGCAGAGGATTTATACAGGATAATAGCAGAAAAGGATAAAGTGTGTTAAGAGCTGCTGACGAAAAGAAGATTTGTCCCACCTATTAAGCAACTCTTCACCACAAAGGCACGAAGTCACTAAGATTATAATATTCCTCTTTGTGCCTTGGTGACTTAGTGGCTAAATATCCAGGAAGTAAATATTCAGTATTCAAATAACAAAAATATGTAAACCTTTCAATGAACCGCTCTCCTTGCTGCAGGAGAAAAATCCATGAAGAACTTGCGTGTCTTAATAATAACAGGTCTTTCTGGTTCAGGCAAGAGCACAGTACTCCGGTCGCTGGAAGATATCGGGTTCTTCTGCGTGGATAATTTACCCGTTGTTCTCCTTCCCAAATTTCTGGAAATACAAACCGGTTCTTCGAGTGAGGTATCCAAGATAGCACTGGTTATGGATCTTAGAGAAAAATTTTTTCTGGAAAAATATACAGAAATATTCTCCCAACTGAAAGAGAAGGGATACGTAATTGATATATTATTTCTTGATGCAAAGGACGATGCGCTTTTACGCAGATTCAGCGAAACGAGAAGAGTGCATCCGCTCTCTGAAAAGGGAACCATCATGGATGGTATAAACCTGGAAAGAGAAAAACTGTCTGCATTAAAAGAGATGGCAGATAAGATTATTGATACTTCATCTTATAATGTTCATGAGTTGAAGGACGTTATCCAAAAATATTACCTTTCTCCCTCCACCATCAAAAGGCTCGTAATAAATTTAACTTCATTCGGATATCGCTACGGATTACCTCCAGAAGCGGATATTGTTTTAGACGTCAGATTTCTCCCCAACCCATATTTTGTGGAAGACTTGAAGGATTTAGATGGTAACAACAGTAAAATTAAGGACTATGTCCTGGGATGGAAAGAAAGCAAGACATTTCTTCAACAATTATTTAAATTAATGGAGTATCTGATGCCCCTTTATGAAAAGGAGGGGAAGATGAACATCAATATAGCCCTTGGATGCACTGGTGGGAAACATCGGTCTGTTGTGATGTTGAATCAGTTGGGGGAACATTATTCAGGCAAGGATTATCCGATAAACATAAAACACAGGGACATTGAAAGAAGTTGAGTTGGTTAGTTGGTTTCTTTGGTTTAGCGGCTTGAAGCTACTGCCGCCAATTTACTTTCCACATTATCCTTTATCCAGTGAGGGTCCCACCATTCCTGAGGATTAACAAATTTGCCTCCAACCAGTATACTGAAGTGCAGATGATCTCCACCGGCGAGACCTGACGTGTCAGTATGCCCTATCAGTTCACCTTTTGTCACTGTCTGTCCTTCCTTGACCTTTATCATTCCCAGATGGGCATATAAACTGAACAAGCCAAAACCGTGATCTATTATTATGGTATCGCCGTAAATTCCAAGGTAACCGGTAAAGACCACTACACCGCTATTCGATGCTTCAACTGGGGAATGCCTTGTGGAGGCAAGGTCTATTCCCATGTGGATGCTTTTACTTACTGTCTTGCCTTTATAGCAATAGTCTCTTCTATCTCCGAATTGGGCTGTTGTGGCGGCCTTTTTCATTCTGAGGAAGTGTCCTTGCCACAGTTGTTTTTGCACCGATTTTTCACAGATCGATTGAATCGTCATAAAGTTATCCTGTCGTGTTTGCGCATTTATGTATTGAAAAGTTTCCAGCGGCGTCGCTGCTCGTAAATTATTGTCCATCTGTTGAAACTCCGGCATCTTTTGTTCCAAAAAGCTGTCAGTCAAATTTATGATATCTGTACGAAACTTTTTGTTCCTTATATAACGTGGCAGAATTTTTAACGACTCATTCCCTGCCTTGTCTCTGGCCACAACTCCTATACTGACACTTCCCCTTTTTGCATCAAGGGGAAGCGCCAAGTAGGCTATATAACAAGATTTGTCTGCAAGTTTGATCGGATATCCCGGGAAAAAATCATCACCAACATTAACACCACTTCTGACAACCTCTTCAGATACATTATAGATGGCAATGCATGACCCGCCAGGATTGATATTATGAGCAGAGCTCAGCAGATATATATGGGGTGGAATAGTGTCAATAATTACCCTGATATTAAGGGTGGTGTTATTTTTTCGAAGGGAATAGTCAACTGCCGATATGTTGATCCTGGCCTCTCCGTCGTGCAACTTCATGCTTTTGGGATTTACTTCGATGCGAAAAGTTTTTTCTTTTATTCCTCTTGTGGGATAATCCTTAGAATAAAGAGTGTGTTCTTTTTCATTCTGGGAAATTGTAACCAGAATTTTTCTGAGCCCTCTCTTTTTGTCAGTAGCGGTAATATCAATAATTTTTTCTCGGCCGATTGTATCAACTGTTTCACTTAATTTCAGAACAGGCTTTTCACCCTCGTAATAAGTGCTGAAAAACCACAAGCATCCACCGAATAAAAGTATTCCAAGCAGAATAACCAGGTATTGCTTTGATTTGCTTATTGATTGTTTTTTCTTATGGTCTGTTTCCACGGTCTCTCCTTTGCTATTCCAATTTCTGACTACCGGATGCCTGAGTAGTTGTGCTTCATTTAATAATTATTCATATATTTTGCAAGCTTAATTGTTAGTTACCAAACAAAATCTTTTCATCTCTCCTCCCCGGGTGGGAGGGGTTGGGGGAGGGGAATATTTGAGATTTCCTTAACTTCTTGACCTTGTATATTAGAATTGTTATATCTATTTATAGAGGCATGGGGCAAAAGGCGAAAGGTTCGGGTGTATGGAAAAACTAACAGCCATATTTATATCTTCTTTTATCATTGCCATGTCGGGTGCAATGATGCCCGGACCGGTACTGACTGTGACAATCAGCGAGAGTGCGAAAAGAGGTTTTATGGCCGGTCCCATGATAGTTCTTGGTCATGGTATCCTAGAAATATCGTTACTTGTGCTCCTTGTTTTGGGTTTTGCAGATTTGATCAATAATCCCAAGTTCTTAGGAATTGTCGGAATAGCGGGAGGTATTGTTCTACTCTGGATATCTTTTGGCATGTTGAAAGATATAAGGCAGCTCAGACTCGACCTTGCGCCCGGAAAAAGTGCCTGGGGGGGTCCTGTAATAGCAGGTATCCTGACCAGTTTGGCAAACCCATACTGGATAATATGGTGGGCAACGATTGGGCTTGGTTATGTTATAATTTCAATGAAATTGGGGTTGATCGGGCTGGCAGTTTTCTTCACAGGGCATATACTGGCAGACCTTGCGTGGTACAGCACCATATCGCTGCTTGTTTCACGGGGGAAGAAGCACATAAGCACTAAAATATATAGGGGAGTTATCGGTACCTGCGCAATTGTGCTTATCTTCTTCGGTATATATTTTGGGGTGTCGGGGATAAGGTGCTTTGTATAATAGAGGAGATATAAGATGTTAAAGGATAAAAAAATTGTCCTCGGAATAACCGGTGGTATTGCCGCTTACAAGTCAGCGGAGCTGACAAGAGAATTTGTGAAAATGGGTGCTGATGTAAAGGTTATCATGACTGAAAATGCGACAAAGTTCATAACTCCCCTTACACTACAGACCCTTTCGGAAAATCCCGTTTATACAGACATGTTTTTACTGACAGGAGAGGTAAAAATCGATCATATATCCCTCGCCGAGGAAGCGGATATACTAATTATAGCACCCGCAACTGCTAATATTATCGGAAAGATTGCATCCGGCCTGGCGGATGACCTGCTTTCAACGACTGTTATGGCCACAAAGGCCCCGATTCTTATCTGTCCTGCCATGAATACGAATATGTATACTAATGATATCGTGAGGGAAAATATAAATAAACTGACCTCAAAAAATTATTTCTTTGTTGAGCCGGGGCATGGTGAATTGGCCTGCGGGACAGAGGGACCCGGGAGGCTTCCCCCTCTGGAGGATATTGTAGAAGAAGTTGAATCGATTCTGACGGAAAAAGATTTAGCAGGTGAGAAGATATTGATTACAGCCGGTCCCACTCAGGAACCGCTTGACCCTGTAAGGTATATAACCAATTATTCTTCGGGAAAAATGGGCTATGCCTTGGCAATAATGGCAAGAAGAAGAGGGGCTGAGGTTACATTAATCAGTGGTCCTACATCACTACCGGAACCTTTCGGAGCAACATTCCTGCAGGTATCAAGTGCCATAGAAATGGGAGACGCGGTGATGAACAATATGAACGATTCAACAATCATCATAAAAGCGGCTGCTGTGGCAGACTTTCGTCCTGCCATCCTCTCTAATAATAAAATAAAGAAGGGAAATGGCCTGTCCAATGTTAATCTTGAAAGAAATCCCGATATTATATCAGAGGTTGGACGGAAGAAGGGAGATCGTATCCTGGTTGGGTTTGCCGTGGAGACGGAGAATCTAATTGAAAACGCCCGTAACAAGATGATTGAAAAAAATATGGATTTAATTGTGGCAAACGACGTAACCCAACATGGTGCAGGATTCCAGTCTGATACAAACATAGTAAAGATCCTCGACAGAGAAGGGGGAATGGAGGAATTGCCCATTTTAGATAAAATAATGGTTGCGAACAGGATACTGGACAGGATTAAGGCAGTAAAAGTGCCTAAAGTTTAAAGTGAGCTAAAGTGCCTAAAGTTAAAATGGATTCAAAACAGGATATGAGAGAGGAACTTCACGGCCTCGTGAGAGGTCTGAAAGGCCATATTATCACCGAAATGGATTCTCCAGGGAGACTGTCCAATCTCTACATGACGGGTAAGGCCCTTTCTGAGGAGACAGTCGGTAAACCGGTAACCCTCGAAGATATAAGAGGGGAACTCGGGGATTGTCAAAGATGCCCCCTGCACCAAGGGAGAAATAATCTTGTTTTTGGTGAGGGGAATCCGAACGCAGATGTCGTATTTGTAGGTGAGGCTCCGGGTGGAGATGAAGATATCCAAGGAAGACCTTTTGTTGGTCGTGCAGGACAGCTTCTTACAAAAATCATCAAAGCTATGGGCTTGACGAGAGAGGATGTATATATATGCAACATATTGAAATGTCGCCCCCCGGGAAACCGGAATCCCAGGCCGGAGGAGATACGAGCATGTGAACCCTTTTTGATAAATCAGCTTCAGACAATTAAGCCCAAGGTTATCTGTGCCCTGGGTACCTTCGCCACACATACACTGCTCGGCACCAATGTTCCCATTTCAGCCCTTAGAGGAAGATTCCACTCTTATCAGGGAATAAAATTTATGCCTACTTATCATCCGGCGTATCTTTTAAGAAACCCCGGTGCGAAAAAACAGGTATGGGAAGATGTCCAGATGATTATGAAGGCATTAAAAGAGTGACTAAAGTGCCTAAAGTGAACTAAAGTGTCTAAAGTTAAAGAATGCGCTTCCAGTGCAGCCTTTTTAAAAATTGACCACGCCGAAGGCGTATACATTAACTTTAGCTCACTTTAGGCACTTTAAAAGGGGTATATAATGCTAAACAGAGGAATCAGGATACTCATCTTGATTTTCGTTATTTCATTGTTCTTTGTCATGGGTTTGAACCCATCTTCCGGAGAGGAGAAGGGGCCAGTCTTTGATGTCATCACCATAGATGCTGCAATTACTCCTCCTATTGCAAAATACATTGTTCAAACTATAGATAGATCTTCTAATGAGGGATCTGATGGCCTGATAATTCTTCTGGATACACCAGGGGGTCTTGATCTTGCAATGAGAGATATCGTGAAGGGGATTTTGAATTCCCCAATACCCGTTATTGTCTTTGTCTCTCCGTCGGGAGCGAGAGCGGCATCTGCGGGGGTTATCATAACCATTGCGGCTCATGTGGCTGCAATGACTCCCGGCACTAACATCGGGG
Organism: Pseudomonadota bacterium; assembly: GCA_030596145.1. Taxonomy (GTDB): domain Bacteria; phylum Desulfobacterota; class Syntrophia; order Syntrophales; family JADFWA01; genus JADFWA01. The sequence goes on from JAUVKS010000050.1 coordinate 7,267, forward strand.
CGGCCCACCCAGTAGCACTGGGTGGAGGCAAGATGGATGAGACGATGATCAGAAAGGTGGAAAATGACTTCGTTGCCTATGCCCAGAGTATCGCAAAAAAAAGGGGCCGCAGTGAAAAATGGGTTGAACAGGCCGTCAGAGAGAGTGAATCAATTACGGCCGAAGAAGCGCTCAAACAGAACGTAATTGATTTCATTGCTGTTGATATCAAGCAACTGCTGGAAAAGATGGACGAGAAGGAAATAATCCTGCCTTTGGGAAAAGTCGTCCTGAAAACGAAGGGGGCCACTATCAATCAAAAGGAGATGGGGCTGCGTGGAAAAATATTGACGGCCCTCTCCAACCCCAATATAGCCTACCTTTTATTGATGATAGGCTTGGCAGGACTCTATTTCGAGTTTGCCCACCCTGGCGTGATACTTCCCGGGGTCATCGGGGGGATTTCTCTGATACTCGCTTTTTATGCTTTGCAGACACTTCCGGTAAATTATGCGGGTATACTGCTGATCATCTTTGGTATAATACTTTTTATTGCGGAAATAAAGATCGTCAGTCACGGGATGCTTACCGTTGCAGGCATTATTTCTCTTGTCCTTGGTTCTATCATGCTCTTTGAATCCCCCGTTCCGGCCCTCAGGGTCTCCCTTACTGTAATGATTCCGACGGTTGTTGTTACGTCTCTCTTTTTCGCGGGGGTAATTACACTTGCCCTGAAGGCTCAGATGAGAAAGCCCGTTACAGGTCTGGAAGGAATGATAGGTGAAGAGGGGGATGCGATTACTGAGGTTCATAAAGACGGGAAGGTCTTTGTCAAAGGAGAATACTGGAATGCCTTCAGCCGGGAATTGGTGGAGAAGAGTAAAAAGGTGAGAGTTATTGGAGTCAAAGGACTCAAGGTGGAGGTTGAAGAAGCAGAAAGTAAAAAGGAGGAATGAGGTATGACGATGTACACAATTATTGCTTTAGTAATTCTGGTAGTATTGTTTCTGGCATCTGCCATTAGAATACTGAACGAGTATGAAAGGGGAGTCATCTTTCGTCTGGGTAGGCTAATTGCTACAAAGGGGCCTGGTCTTATTATCTTGATACCGGTAATTGATAAAATGATCAAAGTAGATTTGAGGATAGTAGCCATGGATGTCCCTCCACAGGATGTTATAACGCGTGATAATGTTTCCATCAAAGTAAACGCCGTTATCTATTTCAGGGTAATGGAGTCCAACAAGGCCATTGTAGAGGTGGAGAACTTTCTCTACGCAACATCTCAGCTTGCCCAAACCACCTTAAGAAGCGTCTGCGGTCAGGTTGAATTGGACGAGATTCTGTCGGAAAGGGAAAAGATCAATACGAATTTGCAGGAAATCCTTGATAGAAGCACCGATCCCTGGGGAATCAAGGTGTCCACGGTGGAGGTAAAGCATATCGATCTCCCACAGGAGATGCAAAGGGCGATGGCCAAACAGGCGGAGGCGGAAAGAGAACGACGTGCCAAGATTATCAACGCCGAGGGCGAATTTCAGGCCGCGCAAAAGCTGGCAGACGCGGCTGCTGTTATTGCCGAGCATCCGATGGCCCTGCAACTCAGATATCTTCAGACACTGAATCAGATTGCCACTGAAAATAATTCGACCACTGTGTTTCCTATACCAATTGATTTGTTCAAACCGTTTCTAAAGCTGATGGAAAAGTAGGGTCGGGTTTTATACCCGACCGCATACGGTTATATCCCCCTCCCGAGCTGAAATCCCGCCATTTGTGTGGCGGAATGGGAGGGGATAGGGAAGTGCGGGGGGGGGCAACTTACTCTGTTATTTTTTACACAAGAAAGGAGTTAAAAAGTGGAGATAAAAGAAAGAACGCATATAATTACAGGTGGGGTTATTCTTATTGCACTGGGAGCACTGATTTTTCTTAATAGTATGAACATCTATGTGTTTAGCAAAAGCTGGCCTATTTTGCTGATAGTTGTCTCTGTATGTACATTAGCCCAACGCATCAAGGATATAGGGGGATGGTTTATAGGTGTTGTTGGTATCGTCTTTCTTGTAATAAAGAATTTTTACGCTGATTTAGATAAAGTTGCAGCATACGCTCTGCCGTCAGTGTTGATACTTCTTGGTGCCTATATTTTATTGAATCATTTCAGAAAACGGTGATAATAACAAAAAATGTCAGAATCAAAACTCAAAACATTGGTAATGTCCGATTTCGACGGCACGATCAGTACAAGAGACGTTGGATATGAAATCATAGAGCGGTTTACCGGTGAAGGGTGGAAAGAGGTTGACCGGGCGTACTGCGCGGGCGAAATAGGTTCAAAGGATGCCTATATTCAGATTACTTCTCTTTTTAGAGGAAGTAAAGAAGAGATGGTGGAATATGTCCTGAACCACGCAAGTATG
>JAUVKS010000208.1 GCA_030596145.1 Pseudomonadota bacterium
GAATCTGGTCGCAAAAAAATATTCTCGAACAGCCTCCTAGCCTTTCTTTTTAATAAGAAGGGTTGATAAATAAGGTGGCACAGTATCCAGACGTTGCTCCAGATCATGGACGATCTCCTCGTCCTTTAGCCCGCATCGGGATATGAGGGTGGCCTTTCCTTTCAGACCAAGTTCATCAAGAGTGTCCATAATCTCTTTATAATTCCGGTACACCTTCAGGATTACTACATTGTCAGTGTGGTTAATTACCTGCTTCAGATTTTCCGCTCCCAGGGCGCCTGAAATCACGGTAAAGGATTCTTCCGCCTCGGCCAGAATATGTCCGGCCGCGGCCGCCCCGGATTGATATGAGGTAATACCGGGGATGACCTTAACAGTGATATCAGGATAAGCCTCCTTTATAGTGTGCATAATATAACCAAAGGTACTGTATGTCATGGGATCTCCCAGAGTGATGAATGCAACATCTTTTTCTTGTATCCTATTCAAAATTCCTGGTATGTCATCAATCTGGAGCAAAGAAAGTCAGAGGGAGTTCCCAGAAAAGTGGTCATGGGGGTAGACAAGATGGAGAGATGGTGTTAATATGAGAATATGAGCCCCACAGAGATTAGCGAAATCCTTGACGAGATAAACATACGCTTTGATAAAATTGATGATAAGGAGATATCAGTGGCCTTCTCTGCTCTTTTACAGCTTATCGAACGGCCAAGTCAAGAGAATGAGAAGTTAAAGGCAGATAGCCAAAGGCTGCGAGATGAGAACAACTTGTTAAAAGGAGAACACGGTAAGCCTAGGATTCGGGGCAATACAAATAAGGGCAAAGACGTATCTTCCGAAGCGGAGAGGAAAGAGAGGGAGAAAAATAAGGAGAAGAAATCAAAGGCCAAGAAGCACAAAATCAAAATTGATCGAACCGAGATATGTAAGGTTGATCGGTCTGAGTTGCCTGAGGACGTAGAATTCAAGGGATATGAAAATGTAGTTATTCAGGAGATAGTGATCAAGACAGACAATGTTGAATACAAGAAGGAGGTGTTTTACTCACCTTCTGAGAAAAAGACCTACGTTGGGAAATTGCCGGTTGGGGTTACCGGGGAATTTGGTCCTGGAGTGAGGTCTTTGGTCTGCACGCTTAAACATATGGCTAACATGTCAGAGCCGAAGATATTGGAGTTTTTTCAGAATTTTGGGATATATATTTCTCAATCTACGATATCCCGAATTTTGACGAAAGATCAGGAGGGATTTCATCAAGAGAAAGCTGATATTTTTCAATCGGGGCTATGTTCCACTATATACCAGCAGATAGACGACACTGGAGTACGAGTGAATGGAGAGAATCAGTACTCACAGATTGTTTCTAACCCATACTACACAGCCTATTTTACTGTGCCCCATAAGGACCGGCTAACGGTCATTGATATTTTGCTGGGTGGTGTTGAAAGGGCGTATTGCTTTAATCAAGAAGCCTTCTCTTTACTTGAGTACTTTAGGGTTTCCAAGAAGCTAATTGCGTTGCTTAAGGACGCTGCTGAGGACAAAACAATCTCAGAAGAGGAAATGCAGATTTTGCTGAATCAGCTTTTTCCTGATCCCTTGAAGGGTAAAAACAACCGCGCAAGGATTAAGGAAGCGGCTGCCATAGCATCATATCATCAGCAAACAGAAATTCCTGTTATAAGAGTTCTATTGAGTGACGATGCCCCACAGTTCAAAAAGATTACCGAAGAGCAAGGCTTGTGCTGGGTGCATGATGGGAGGCACTACAAGAAGTTAGATCCTGTTGTGTCCCTGAACAGAGAGCAGTTGGAAGATTTTTTGACCCAATATTGGGACTATTATGGGGAACTTTTGGCATACAAAGAGCATCCAACATGTGACCAAGCGGAAGAACTATCAGCCGAATTTGATGAATTGTTTTCCACTAAGACTGGGTATTATGCCTTGGATGATCGGATAGAGAAAACCAAGGCCAAAACTCAAGAGCTGTTAAAGGTATTGAAGTATCCTGAACTGCCGTTACACAACAATGATGCGGAGTTGGGAGCGAGGGCGGAAAAGCGCAGGCAAGATGTAAGCTTGCAGACCAAGACGAAGGAGGGCACAGAAGCTAAAGACACATTTTTGACAATTACTCAGACGGCTAAAAAACTAGGCGTGAGTGCTTATGAATACATCTATGACAGAATAAGCAAACAATTCAACATGCCTTCCCTTTCCAAAATGATAGAACAAAGGACTCTCCCACAGTTGGAATAATCCCATCGGAGGAAACCTCTTCATAAAACAATATCGAAACGTGAAAACCTCCGCATACTTCAAGCTGTAAGAATTGCTGTGAAAGGTATTTCTCTGCTCTAATTCTGAAAGGTTACCTTGACTTTTGAATAGGATACGTATCTCTTCCATTTGGAGCATCAAAGAACCGCCCCACATTGAAACCTGAGGCCTTCACTGTCTTCTTTATGACCGACCTCATGGGAAGAGAATCATCTACAACCAAGATGTTATATGCCATGTTTTTGTACCCCCGTAAAAAACGCCCTCTCAAGTAAGGCTGATCAGCTCTTCCACCTGTTGGAGTCTGTCTCCGAATCCAGCCATTATCTCCTGGATATCTTCCTGGGAAAGGCCCAGACCCTCAACTACACCTCTGTGAAACCTATAGGCCAGACCGTCACAACCCACTCCCACACCCATCATCATGCAGAGGGTGTCCGCCAGGTAGACAACAGAGGTGTCAAAGTCTTTCCCCAATGATTCTTCAGACATGTGATGGTTCCTGATGATCTTCACCATCCCAGCGCTGAAATTCCACTTCTCCGCCACCATGCCTCCCAGTTCTGCATGGTCTATTCCCAGTGCTTCTTGTTCCGCTTCTCTAAAACTCAAACCTTCTTCCGACACCAGATCGTTTATATTGTCTATGGAATCTGCCACGTATTGACTGAGGACGACCTTGCCTATGTCTTTTAAAAGGGCTGCCGTGAATACAAGATGGTTGTTCTTGGATCCCTTTTTTTCGCATACTTCCCTGGCAATGAGGGCGGATGAAACAGAGTACCTCCAGAGCTCACCCTCCTCCAGATCATAACCTTTCTGCCCCTTCTTCAGGTTTTCAGCGCCGCCGGTCAAGAAGACCAGGTCCGCCACCTGGTCCATCCCCATATAGATCAGCGCCTGGTGAACTGAGTCTATTTGTCTC
>JAUVKS010000092.1 GCA_030596145.1 Pseudomonadota bacterium
GGATAGGGGGGAAAAGATTGTTGCTGAGTTTTGGAACTGCCCATGAATACCACCAGTTCGAAGAGATAATCAAAAATTTCTTTGACGAGCTAACCACACTGCCTTCCGTAGATCCATGGTTGTCGCCGTTTGGAGTGATAAGCTGATTATGTTGGAGAAAACAAAAGATATAGCAAAACAGATTCTTGAAGAGAAAAAGTCCGATGGGGTCCTTGGCCTTATGAAGAGTCAGTGGGATATCGTCCAGCCCCATGTTTTTGAAAAGCCCGAGGAATTAGATGCCCTCGTTCTTGAACCAAAATGGCTGCTGGCGAAGCTTTCCATGAGTATTTTACGTTCTTCTCCCGAAGACTACAGATTGGCTGTCATCTGCCGGGGATGCGACGAGAGGGCCCTGATTGAACTGACAAAAAGAAACCAGATTGAAAAGGAAAACCTTCTTACGATTGGAATTGCCTGCAGTAAGGAACAAGCGGCTATATGTCTTTGCGACAGGCCTTATCCGGCGAAACTCGACGCGGGCGAGATTGCTTCAGGGGTAGATCCCTTTCAGGATGAAAGAGTCCGGGAATTTTTGATCGGCAATGATAAAAAAAGAATGGAAAAATGGGCGAATGTCCTGAAACGGTGCATCAAGTGCTACGGCTGCAGGAATTCATGTCCTGTCTGCGTTTGCGAACCCTGCAAGCTGGAGGATGATGTCTGGGTACAAAGAGGCGCCGTACCGGCAGAGATGATAACCTTTCATCTGATACGCGCCTTTCACCTGTCGGATACCTGTGTGGCCTGCGGAGCCTGTCAGGAAGCCTGTCCCGTCAATATCCCCCTGCTCTATTTGCAGCTTTCGATGCGCAAAACGCTTAATGAAAAATACGGATACGAGGCGGGGCTTGATCCTGAGAGAAAATCACCGATCCTTTCGGATTTTCTTAAAGAGCCAGAGACGGGCAGGGAATATCCTGAATGGATAAACTCGCTGAGGGAAAAGGATGGGCACTAAATTCATCAAGACTATTTGTCCCTATTGCGGCACCGGCTGCGGCCTTATTATAAAGGTCAAGGATGGCGTTGCCGTTGCCACCTATCCCGACAGGGAACACCCGGTTTCAAGGGGAAGTTTGTGCATAAAGGGATGGTCTGCCCACGAATTTATCCACCATCCCGACCGGCTGACATCTCCCCTTTTGAGAAAGGGTGATGCGTTTCAGGAGATTCCGTGGGATGAAGCCATCCCGATGGCAGTCGATAAATTACGTGAGACTGCCGCAAAATATGGCGGTGATGCCGTCGGTGGTCTTTCCTCAGCCAAGTGTACCAATGAAGAAAATTACCTCTTCCAGAAACTGATGCGAATGGCCTTTAAAACGAACAATGTGGATCACTGTGCCCGTTTATGCCACGCCCCGACTACCGTTGCCATGGCACAGACCCTTGGTAGCGGAGCAATGACGAATTCTATTTCCGATCTGGCCGGGGCTGAGTGTATTCTCGTCATCGGTTCCAATGCGGCAGAGAGCCACCCGATCATCATGGGAGAAATTTATAAGGCTATTGACAGGGGGGCAACACTTATTGTTGTTGATCCCCGTAAAACGGCAGTCGTCCAAAACGCGAAAATTCATCTTCCCATCAATCCGGGGACGGATATACCGCTACTGTGCGGCATGATGAAACACATTGTCGATGAAAACCTTCACGACGAGGAATTTGTAAAGGCACGAATGGAAGGGTTTGAAGAACTGAATGAATTCCTTCAGTTATGGTCTGTTAAACGGGCTGCCGGGGAATGCGGTATAGATGAAGAACTCATCCGAAATGTAGCGAAGATTTATGCAAAAGCAAAAGAATCCGCCATAATTTATTGCATGGGTATCACCCAGCATGCTTGTGGAACAGCCAACGTCCTCGCCATCTGCGATCTTGCCATGTTGTGCGGCCATGTGGGAAAAGAACATTCCGGCATATATCCCCTCAGGGGGCAGAATAATGTCCAGGGCGCCTGCGATATGGGTGCCCTGCCCAATGTCTATCCCGGCTACCAGAGCGTCAGTGATTCCGCAATTCAGGATAAGTTTCAAAAAGCCTGGGGGGCTGAACTCTCCGATAAGCCGGGCCTGACCGTTACGGAAATCATCGGTCTTGCAGGGAAGGACATCCGTGCAGCCTATATCATGGCGGAAAACCCTGCATTGAGTGATCCCGATACCAGTCATGTATTGGAGTCTCTGAAGGCCTTCGATTTTCTCATTGTTCATGATATCTTCCTCACAGAGACGGCACGATTTGCAAATCTCGTGTTACCGGGCTCCTGTTTTGCCGAAAAATCCGGGACCTTCACCAATACGGAACGGAGGTTTCAGCTCTTACGAAAGGCAATTGATCCGCCGGGAAATGCAAAGGAAGACTTTGCGATTTTATGCCTTCTTGGAAGTGCTCTCGGACTTGATTTTTCCTATAATCATCCCGGAGAAGTCATGGAGGAAATTGCATTACTGGCCCCGGCCTACGGGGGTATCCGCTTTGACAGATTGGAGCGGAAGGGTCTGCAGTGGCCCTGCCCTGATTCAGATCATCCGGGCACACAGTATCTTCATAAAGATCGGTTTACCCGGGGCAGAGGACTTTTCGTCATTCCCGAACACACTCCACCGAAGGAACTGCCCGATGATGATTATCCTTATTATCTCAGTACGGGAAGGATGTTTGCCCACTACCATACCGGTACGATGACGCGCCGATCACCCTTTCTCAACAGGGAGGTGGAAGAGGCCTATGCCGAGATCAACCCGGAAGACGCCATACACCTGGACGTGAAAGATGGAGAAAAAATAAAGATAACAACCCGCAGGGGAAGCATTATAACAACTGCCCGAATAACGAAACGTGTTTCAAAGGGATGTATCTTTACGCCCTTTCACTTTACAGAAGCGCGGGCCAACATGCTGACCAATCCCGTCCTTGATCCGGTCTCAAAGATACCGGAGTTCAAGGTATGTGCCGCGGATGTAAGGAAGGAATCACAGGATGACTAACGGCAAAGACAGGATTGCCGAAGCAAAAAGATCTTCCGGCGCCTATGGTTGTGTGGAATGTGGCAAGTGCGTGGCCGTCTGTCCTATGGCGGAGATGTATACAAATTTTTCCATCGAAATGTCACCACGTGGGATAATTAAAAAAACATTGACCGGGAATGACATCATTCTGGATGAAAATATCTGGTACTGCACCGAATGTAATGCCGGTACTGATGTGTGTCCACAGGGGGTGAGCTGCCGGGATTTGATTCGATATCTCAAGGAAATCGCGATCGAAAAGTATGCGGTTAAAGATATAAAATACTGTACCCGTTGCGGTAAACAATTTCTATCAATTCCCGTAAAAAACTTTGTCTTTGGCAGGCTGAAAGAAGAACCTCCGAATGTTTTGAACATTCTCGAGCTTTGTCCCTCATGCAGGAGGGAGATGTATATGTTACGTAATGCATAGGTACTATAATGCAGGAACAAGTAACCGAAAAAAATAATATTATCACCCTTGAGGATCTCAGGCCGCGTCGCGAAGAGAAAAAGACTTTCTCCGACTACTTTATGCCGCGACGTCATTCCGGTATTCTCTTTGATCCGAAAAAATGTACCGGTTGCGGTACCTGTGAGATGGTCTGTTCCTTGAGGAATGTCTCTAAAATAGCTCCCGCGTCTGCCAGCATAGAAGTTCTCAGAGATGAGGAAAATGGCAAGAACTTTGCGATCCTCTGCCAGCATTGCCGCAAGCCCCTCTGCATAGAAGCCTGTCCCACCAGGGCGATTGAAAAGGGAGAAGACGGAATCGTATGGATAAACAAGCTGTTCTGTGTTGAATGTGGCCTTTGCATAATGGCCTGCCCCGAGGCTGCACCGCTTAGAGATCCAATAACGGAAGAGGTTAACAAATGCGATCTCTGTGAAGGTGACCCGTTGTGTGTTGAATATTGTCCGGCAGGCGCCCTCACTTTTACAAAGGGGAAGAAAATCCGGTGGATAAAAGGCTTGCGATGGTCCGTTCAAACTATCTCATTTCTCCTCCTTGCTGTTATCCTGGTTGGGACATTTTGTTCCCTGAAAGCGGGTGCGCTGAGTTTGTCCTGCCCCGCAGGAATACTTCAGAATATCGCGTCATCAGGAACTATCGTGCTCGTCTGGATTCTATCGGCCTTCCTGATCCTTGGTTTGACTATTCTTGCAGGGAGATTTTTTTGCGGATGGATCTGCCCCTTCGGCTTTTTCCTCGATCTTGTCGATAAAATTACGCCAAAGAAGATCGGGTGGCCGTCATTTCTTAAAAGCAGGATGGCAAAGTACGGTATCCTTGCCGGAGCTGTGGGAGGGAGTTGCGCCTTCGGTTTCCAGGCCTTCTGTCCCGTATGTCCCATAGGTTCGATTTGCCGTTCCTATGGAGCGACAGGAACCCTTAACGGTGCTAATCTGGGGATAATGGCTGTCCTGGCAGGCCTCGAAGTGGGCGAATGGCGGGTCTGGTGCAGGTATTTCTGCCCCGTGGGCGCGCTTCTGGCGCTGTTCGCCAAAATAGGACTGATAAAGATTGTCATCGGCGCAAATCAATGCAAAAAATTTTCCTGTATTCAGTGCGCGGAAGTATGCCCAATGGGGATTATTGATGCGGATAAGTTGAGAGAAGGCATATCACCGGTGATACGGATGACCGAATGTATTACATGTATGAGATGTATCGATCGATGCCCTTACGGTGCGGCAAAGCTAAGATTCCGGTGGCAAAAGGCGGTACCGGGAAACATTGAATTATGAAGTTATTCGATAATTTCTACAACATGAAGGTTGGAATAGTTGATCTTTCTGAATCATCTTCAGCGGTGGTGCCTCTTGACGATCAGATTATTGCTGAAAAAATCGGTGGAGTAGCGGTGAATGAGGATCTTTTTAAGCGATATGAGGATGATGATCCTCTGATCCTCGGTGTTGGCCCCCTGACAGGTAGCTTCGCTCCTGCTTCGTGCCTTTCTGTTGCAACATTTCTATCGCCACAAACCGGTAATCTTTGCCACGTGCCCCTTATGTTGCGGATTGGCCCGGAGATGAAGTTCTCCGGCATTGATTTTTTGGTTATCAAGGGAAGTACCTCCCAACTGAAGATTCTACACATCGAGAAAGGAACCATTCAAGTCTTTTCTGCGGAGTATCTCGTCAAGCTTGCAGTCCCTGAGGCCGTACAGACATTGAGGAAGAAAATACGACATTCCCGGTCGATTATCCTGGCGGGACCTGCCGCTGATAATGGTGTTTTTCATGCTGCCGTTTCTATGGGAGTATGGGGTAGCTTGGACAAAAGCGGCCTCGCTTACTGGATGGCTTCAAAAGGTCTGAAGGCGATCGTTTTTAACGGAACGGGTGGTCTTCCATTTAGTCATGACAATTTGGCTATGGGACGCAAGATGGTGAAAGATATAGTGTCTTTTAATCGATTTAGAAAGGAAGGGTTTATTACCATTCTGGATAGAATTGGAGTCGAATCTGAGGTGAAAAAAATCATAGTGAAATCTAAGAAAAAGGATCTGGCATGTTATAATTGCCCTTTTCCTTGCATGAGCTATGTCGAATTTAACTGGCGGGATCCGAGGCTGAAGGAAAGTCCAAAGATAAAAGAAGGGACATTCCTTCTGGATCACACAGGATTCACTGCCATGGCAAGAAAGAGACAAGCGGATGCCCTTGTTTTGATGAAGGAGTGCCTTAATCTTGGTCTTGATACTTCTGCTGTGGCTGAATTACTGCCTCAGGAGGGGACATTGGAGACATCGTTAGATTTTATTTCAGACATGGCTAAAGCAGATGATGAAAATCAGGTAGCGGAGAACCTTTACCAAGGAGACATTCCACTGGACAAATACGTCTTATTCGGTTCGGGGATACCACCCATTTCACCTGGCGATGCTGAAGTAGATTCCAGCTTTTGGGGGAAAAGGGTGGCAATGTCCATGATTTTGGGAGTCTGTCCCATATTAATGCTTCTTTTTCCGAATATACATATTGCCAACCTGTTGAAGTTTATCACTGTGAAAAATGACGACTTGGAATCCTTGCAGGCCATAATTTCCTCACGTATTCAATCTATTCTCATGGATTGAATGGAGATGGTCTGTATAATTTATTATTGTGTTTGTATGCAGTAACAATTGTTTATCTTACGGGTTAAAGTCCCGCCCAGGGAATTGTTTGTGCGCCTTGGTAGTTCAAGGGAGCGGCGTTCGAGTAATCGGGAGTCGGAGGAGTTCGACAAAAGGAAGAAGTCTCTAACAAGAAGGTAAGGTGTGTGGAGGAAACGCTGGCGGTTCCCCACCGCCACACACCTCGCACGTTACATACCCTAAAATTCAACATAGTTGCCTCCTCAAGAAAACAAAGAACAGAAACAGTTTTTCACATGTATGGAATTAATATCGTAACTTTGTTGCCAATTTTCAAAGGTAAAACATTGCTATAGTATCTTGAAAAAATAACGTACCGAAATTCCAATGTATTCGTTTAATATCGTCATTTATACTATCGAAGCTAAAATCGCAAACAGCTTGCCAGTCGCTTCACAGCAGTTATCAGTTATATGAACTTCGAAAATTGACAACTGAGTTATGATATTGATTCCCTGTATGCGATTTACGGAAATAAATAAAGATGAGTCAAGAGCAAGCTTGATCCGTTTCCTTTCGAAATTTGGCTAAAAAACATGGTCCTTCAAAATGCCCCGTCTTCCGGTGTAACGACTTGATATGATTTAATATGGATTTGCAGATTGATATGGGTTATGTAAAGAACAAAAATAATGATGAGTGAGCAAATGTTAGATAAGCCAAAGGAAAATCCGTCCGATGCCGATTATGTGACCCATCTTTCGGGAATTCGGTCTCTGCACCATTTGAAAAAATTTCACACCATTCCAGGCTTCAAAATCGGAGGGGCCTATGAGATAGGCGATAAATCTAAATACGAGTTCGGCGGCAAAGGAGGAACGTCCCTGGAATCCCTTGACGCCGGCGCTCTCAGGACAGCCTACATTGCAGTGGGAACTCCGGAAAGAGACAGTGAAGGCCGTATTACCAACGCAATCATCATAAATTCCTATTATGCGGGGGATGCGGCATTATGCTACTATTTCTGGTATGAAGGGCAGGAGGGAAATGATTTCTCTAAGGGGCCTGT
>JAUVKS010000152.1 GCA_030596145.1 Pseudomonadota bacterium
ACCGATCATCTCTTTCGCCTTATCTATATCGGCGCCATCGGTTTTCACGAAGGAGGCTTTTTTCAGTTTGTCCCTGTTGACGGAAAAATTGGACATATAAGAAAGGCACTGGGCAGCCCTGTCCGAAGAGACGGGAACAAAGATTCCGTTTTCCTTCAATATCTCGATGGATTTGAAAGGCTCATCGGCAAAGGAGGTATGAACTATGATCGGCTTTTGGTACTCTTTAACCAGATTGACCAGCTCCTGTGATGTCTTTTCCTCTATTTCCCCCACATGAGGGGCGATAAACTCCTTGAATCCCCCGAAAAAACCCGTGATATATATAGAATCCACCACATCCTCTTCCATCAGAACACGTGCGACCTTGTTTATCATATCAGGATTTTCCTCTGCGGTTCCTCCATAATCAATAGGGTTGCTGGCAGACATGCCTTTAAGAAGATATGGCCTGATCTTTTCCTGGATGGGTTCCGGAATGACGGGCACCTCAAGGCCGTACTTTTCTGCGTTATCCGCCGCCACAGAGTTGTCCCCACCTCCTTCGGAGATGATGGCAACCCTCTTCCCTTTGGGAAGGGGAAGATTTGCGAAGCACATGGCGACATCAAACATCTCATCCACATTTGAGACCCTGATTATCCCCGCCTGCCTGAAGGCGGCATCCACTATGGCGTCATCCGCCGCCAGAGATCCCGTATGGGAGGCGGCAGCCCTTGCCCCTGACGTTGACTTGCCGACCTTTAAGGCCACTATGGGCTTCTTTTTTGACACCTCACGCGCCATCTTGACAAGTTCGTCACCAAATTTTATCCCCTCCATGTACGTCATGATGACCTTGGTGTTTTCATCCTGGCCCAGATATTCAAAATACTCATGAAATTTCACGCCGATGGCATTTCCCGCGGAGATGATGGTGCTCAGTCCCATATCCCTCATTTTGGAATAGCGTATCAGGGAATCGATGATGTTACCGCTCTGGGCGACAATGGCAAGGGGGCCTTTCTTTATCGGAGGGAGCCCCAAAAGGTTCATATCTGCTGCAGCGGAAAACAGGCCGGAGCAGTTGGGACCAAGGATCTTTGCCCCGCCTTCGTCGGCAATCCTCAATATCTCTGCCTCTAACCTTTTCCCCTCTTCACCGGTTTCACCCAATCCGGCGGTAATGATCACAATACCCTTTGCCCCCATTTTCACGCTGTCGGCTACTGCCTGAGGAATGATTTTGGGAGGAACCACAATCATTACCAGATCGACCTTGTCCTCGATATCCAGGATAGAGGGATATGCCTTCCTGTCGAAAAGTTTTTCTCTTTTGGGATTGATGAGATATATCTTTCCTTTGTAACCCCCCTTTATCAGACTTCTTGTCCTCCGTTCCGCCGCCTTTCCAGGAACTTCCGACGCCCCTATAACCGCTATGGACTGAGGATTATATATCCTGCTTAAAGAATCATCCATTTTTCTTTGCCTCCACTTTTTGATGGTCTCGTAAAAAGTCGAAATATACACAATTTTGTCATTCCCGTAAAAACGGGAATCCAGTCTTTTCAAGTGCTTAGGCGTTTATGGATTCCCGCCTACGCGGGAATGACAGACTTTTTACGAATGTGTCACTTTTCATTGATGGACATAAATATCTTTTTCACCCCATACAATTTCCAGTTTTTTTAATGATTTTAACATCTTCTCCGAATCACTAACACTCACCGCCGTTACAATGGCATTGATAAGGCTTAAAGGAGCGGTGAAAGATTCAATGTATGAATCTATGTCACATCTCGCTGTGAGAACGAGATTACAATGCCTTGCCAAAGGGGATAAAAGGTGATCGGTTATACCTATACACTTTATCCTCTTCTCCCTGGCATATTTTATGGCATCTATGGTTATCTTGGCGTACCTTGGGAAACTGATACCGATGACAAGATCACTTTTTCGCCATGTGACGGCATGATCCCAGAATTCACCATGGTCAGGCTTTAAGACCCTGACATCCTTTCCTATGTAGCGCAGTGTCGTTCCGAAAAAGATAGACAGAGAATACGCGCTTCTAAGGCCTATAATGAAGATGCGTTCAGCCTTTCTTATCTCGGCTACTACCTGCATGAATGTGTCGATGGATATATTTTTAAGGGTCTGGGAGAGATTTTCCATATCTTCTTGAAATACTTTGATTAAAATATCCTCTTCATCCTTTATATGGCTTACGGTATGCTCAAACCTTGATACAGTGGATATCTTCTCTTTGATGGAAGACTGAAGCTCCCTTTTAAATTCAGGAAACCCTTTAAATCCCATAGCCTGGGCCAGCCTTATTATAGTGGCCTCACTTACCCCGATCTTCCGGGCCAGGTTTGAAGCAGAAAGGAAGATAGACTCTTCGTAATGATCAAGGATATATTTTAATGCCCTCTTTTGAGATATTGTAAGTCCATCTTGTCCTTTTTTTATTTTATCTGAAATCATTATAAAGGAAATCCTTCAATGATAAATATATTTGCAACATTTATTACGTTACATGGTTAAAATGGAAAGTCAAACAAAAAATGTAAGTTTTTTTCAGGTCTCCAGACGGGTATATATGATTGGATTGCTTCTTCTACTGGATTGGAAATTAAGTGAAAGGCGAAGGCGGTGAGCGTGAGATCAGACATAAAAGTGAGTGTGCGGTATAATACCGCACACTCACCAAAAGGATTTGAACCTTCGACCTTCGGATTCGTAGTAATTATCCCGGAGCTTCCTAACCTCCTCAAAACTCAATAAGTATTTGTATACATTACATTTACACTTATCACATTTTTTCTCATTTTGTCACATTTTAGCAGATTTTGGAAAGTTTTTCTCACACGGATTCTCACACAGCTATCTTACCCACTTCATCCAAATTTAACATTGCAGTTCCCTGCGGGGTTAGCAAGCGATTTTAGAAGAATTGTTTCCTACGATTCGGAGGTTCCCCGTCCGTTGCAACGGACGGGGAACCTTCAATTAAAGGAGATTAAGAAGATGAGCCCTCCTGAAGATCCCGGAGGGTGTTGTTGTTTGTACTTTGTTTTTTGATGCAAGCTTCAAGGGTTTTCCTTTTTATGACCTGCGGTACATGTGCATCGACAACTTATACTTATGGCGGTGAAATCTGATCTAAAGGCGTTGGCTGAATAAAAGTCTTGTATATCATCTCCTTCTGGAAGTTAGCAATCACGCCAGAGGCCAACGTATTTTGAGTATAACGGGTTTCGCCGATTAGCTGAGGGTCCTGTATTTCAGGTGAATACAGATCAGCACCTTCCTGAAGATGCAGAACCATCGAGGCAGTAACTTCACCGTATCCACTGGCGGTAACCTCATGCGACAGAGCAGGCGAAAGCGCCGTTGCGCTGGCGGGATCCTTCGTCAGGTCAGGCGGAAGCGTCGTTGTGGCAGCAGTATCCTTCGTAGCAACGATTGCCGGTGTATCGGCAAACATATTAACACCTGTCTTTACTGTACTGCCCATAGTGATAAACTCGTTGGTCGCGGGATACCATGCCCAATCGCCTTCTGCCGCCCAGGGGCAGATCGATTCCAGTCCACCGATTTCTCCCGGCTCCACGATGCCTCCGTACGACACAATACCGATTCCAACTCTCTCCGACTCATCAAGTTCAGCTACCAGACTCGCAGTGTCTCCAACATACCCAAAATCTTTGGTTACCCCTAAATTGGGTACATCATCAATATGCGAATAGGCGGCAAAGGTCTTATTAAACATGGTGGAACCATCAACTGCGGAAAAGTTCTCTTCATAGCGAATCTGTGCCGCACTGTCGAGAACCTGCATCGTCATAGTAGTAACATCAAACATGCCTGTTCCATATGTCCAGGTGAATGCTTCATTTTCCGTTACCGTTCCAAAACAATCAATGATAGTAGCCGCGTCAACATAGAAACCCTCAACCGGCGGTGGAACTGGCGGACTCGCTACAGCGGTGTTCGCCAAACCGAATGCCGCTACCAGAGCCAACAACCCAACCATCTTTACAATTCTACTCATCTTGAAACCTCCCCTCCTGAACAATTTTCAATTTGTTACAGATGTTTAATTTGATATTTCAAACTTCGCTAAGAATACCCTTTCCTTCCCATTTTTTGCGATCATTTTACTTTCTACTTTTTCAACATACCTATTCTGTGTTATTTGTCAATAAAAAAAGCCTAATAACATAGCATCATAGTTGTCTGAACCATTCTCACCATCTGTCAGGACATTATTTTCTTGGGATTCTTCTTCAGGTCCACAAACTTTTAAAATAACCTGTTTTTCAGTACTGGTCAAAATCCCCGAGTGGTCGTTTGAAGGTGAACTCAGCAGGATCAACAATCAACCGTTCATAAGCGGTTTTTGTATTACCGCCCAACGCAGAAAAAGGAAGCGACACAACAAATAATGCCGTACCGATAATGGTAGCAGCAATTCCCAACGGCCTGACAATCAACGCATCAACGGCCATTTTACCGACTGTAAATTGCTTGTCCTCATCCGAGTTTTGGGCAAGCGCCGTTGAACCAAACGGGACAACCAGCATAGCGATAATAACCAGAAAAATGATGGATGATTTAAGGGTTCTTTGCATAAATGCCTCCTTTCGAAACTTACATTTTTAAGTAAAGTGAAAACATTCACACTATCTTAGCAGTTATCCTAACAGGTTGCAACAATTGATCGGGTTGAAAATATAAACGGTCAGCCCGAACTCATGCATTTATCCCTTAGTATAAAAATCCCTTGACATCGTAGTTGCAAAACGCTAAGGAAATTCACAGTTTTCATATGTTTTTCTTATATAACCTTCTACACAAAGAGAAGGAGGGGAATAAAAATGAAGAAAATAGTTATATTGGCGGGACTAATATTAATATGCGCATTTTTACTTGGTCTTATCATGATACCGGCAAGTTTTAGTGAGGCAGGATGGGTTACTACTTGTTATCTGTTAGACGACGGCACTTTGCATTGCGAGGGCGAGTTTGTGGAAGGTCAGCCTCAATTTACGCCACACATGTTCAACTTACAAGATGGATTCAACATGGATGGATTCAACATGGATGGGTTCAACATGGATGGGTTCAACATGGGTGGGTTCAACATGGGTGGGTTC
>JAUVKS010000055.1 GCA_030596145.1 Pseudomonadota bacterium
ATCCTTATCAAACATAGGAAAATCATTAAGAAAAAAGAGGATACTTTTATCAATCTTTATTTTCCCCTTCTTTTGTTCAAGTTTTTCTTCTCCTTCTGCTTTCTTATCGATATCATCATTTTGTTTTGAAAGAAAAAAATCAGATTCCCGGCTCTTATCAGCTTCCATTTTCAATACACTTATTCCATCATTACTATCCAGATTTATGTAATCTTTTTCTCCCTTTTTCATTTAAGTTCATTTTATTCTCGATGATTTCAGAAAACGAAATCACCTGTAATTTTTTTCAGAGACCTTTGAAAATTTGTCCTTTCGGAAAACCGCCCATTGGCTATGTTTGTTTTCAAAGAATTCATTTCTGTTCAAAGGTCTCTTTAACATATAGTACAATAATAATGCCAATCTGCAACTTATCTTACATTATTACAGCGTATATCATCCCCTTTTGAAAACATCCTAATAAATTAGGATGTTACAAAAACAAATTCTTGCTGATTCTCACGGAGCTAATGAAAGGTGGGAAAAGTTCAGATAGAACCGAACGTAATATCGTGCGGCAATCGCACCAGGAAATCTGCTAAATTGGGAGATATCCGGAAGATGTTGCCTTGCAGCGCTGTGCGTAAATAGAACATATAGTGCGAATCAGGCACGCCAACTCTTCACAACTAAGCTAACTAACATTTTCACCAAGTTTTTTCAGTTCGCGAATAAGTGAGTAACGTGAAATATTTAATAGTCTTGCGGCGCCTGCCTTGTTTCCACCGCTCAGCTCAAGAGCCTTTGAAAGTATTTTCTCTTTAATCTTTCGTGTTAATCTATCGACAGTCAGTCTGTAATCCATACCCTCATGGGAAGGCAGGGTAAGAGGCTCACCAACCTGCACTGTAAGATCCTGCGGAGCAGCAACCCTGATCTCGGCAGGAAGATTCTCCTCGGTAATAGTTGCACCCACATCCTGAAGTATCATGATACGCTCAATAACATTTTTCAGCTCACGCACATTCCCCGGCCAGGAATACCTTTTAAGAATACTCTGAGCTTCTCTACTAACCCCCCTCACCTTCTTATTGAATTTATCATTGAACTGTTCAATATAATATTGAGCCAAAAGAATTATATCGTCATCTCTCTCCCTTAGAGGCGGAATAACTATCGGAACGACACTTATCCTGTAAAAAAGATCTTCCCGAAAAGAACCCTCCGCTACCATGCTTACAAGGTCTTTGTTCGTCGAAAAAAGAAATCGCACATCAATGGGGATGTTTTCCGTTCCCCCCAGCCTTCGGATGTACCCATTTTCCAACAACCTCAAGAATTTCGCCTGAAGGGGAAGGCTCATATCCCCTACCTCATCTAAAAGTAAAGTCCCACCGTTCGCATGTTCCAGAAGCCCGATTTTTCTTTTTTTTGCATCCGTAAAAGCCCCAGCCTCGTATCCAAACAGTTCACTCTCTAACAGCGTCCCCGGTATAGCGGCACAATTCACATCAACGAAACGCTTCACACTTCTATTGCTCTCCCTGTGAATAGCCCGGCCAATCAATTCCTTACCTGTACCACTTTCCCCCTGTATCAATATGCTCGTGTCATGTTTGGCCACCTCATGGATTACATGAAAGATACCAAACATCTTTTTTGACTTACCCAGGATGTCATGAAACCCTAACAGCAGGTCCTCTCTCTCTTTGAGTTTCTCAACTTCCGTTTTAAGCGATTCGGCCTCAATGGAAAGCATTGAATGCATAATCGCATTATCATAGGAAATAGCTGCATTCTTGGCGAGTATATCCAGGACGTTTATCTGATCCCGTGAATAGGCTCCCTCTTTTTTCCCCAGATATAAAACACCCTTAAATTCATCTTTTATTTTAATCGGAAAAGCTATTTCAGAAGGACATCCATCAAACAAGTGGGTGGTAATCACAGAATCTGACGAGGGCTGTTGAACCACAATTGCATCAGCATTTAAAGCCTTTTGAATGATACTTCGGTCTATTCTTTCGTCATATTCATTTTTTTCATCTATATACACGCTTTCTCCATCATTTATTAAACACCGTTTCTTCTTTAGATCTAAAAAATAGACAAGCGCTTTATTGGCGTTACTTATTTTTAACGCATTCCTCATAAGAATCTCATGCATTTTATCCAGGTCATCGTTAGAGTGCAGCTCCGAAACGGCCTTCTGCAATATCATAAGTTCTTGTATCTTCCTCAGGTTGTTCTCAAACAATCTTATATTATGAATAACAACGCTTACCTGATTCGAAAAGGTATGAAGAACATTTATCTCTTCCGGCGAAAATTTCCATTTCTTCTTACGCCATACGGCAATTATACCAATTATGTCATCTTCTATTTTAAGTGCATCATAGAAGGTAGATCCTCTTTTGTAAAACCTTGTTATCTTACGGTCGGTTTCTGTAACCCTTGAGTCTGTATCAGAATCCTCAAGGGCAACACAATAACCGAATGTTGCCACCCTTGTTTCAAGACAATCATGTTTTTTTAAATTCAGTTTAACGGAAATTGCCCTCTGCTCCTCTTCAGGACTGTAATTTTTGACAACCTTCGTTATTAAATTCTCTCTCGTATCATCTAAAAGGCAGATTATGCCTCGGTCAAATTCCATTGTGTCCACTACTTCGTCTAAAATGCTTTTCAGGACATCATCAATGTTAGATGGAGATGTGAGAAAAGAGCTGATACGATGAACACTTTTAAGAAGCTTATCCTTATCAGGTAAAGGTTGAAAGGTGGTAAGCATTTTCTTTGCTGTTTCCGTCATTTTTAAAAACAAACCTTTCTAATTGCCGTAAATTATAAAAACCTCGATGATTTACAATTCTTCCAGTACGATACTCAAAACGGTTGTTAGCTTAATAGTATCTTCAAGGGTTTTCCTTAGCGTTGAGCTTACTACTCTGACAAGGTTTAGTAATATCTTGTATCCCAGCTCGTAATCTTCCTCCGCAAGCTTTAAAAAATCATCTTTTCCTATTTCATACAAGACACAATCAGTAACCGCCTTGACAGTGGCGGTTCGCTCGTGTTCTTCTAAGAGGGCAATTTCGCCAAACATGGCGTGCTGTCCAGCGCTTAACTTTGTAAACACCTTGTCTTTACCTGTAACTTGGTCACTCATCCCGTTGATTACAAGCTTCTTGGCTACCTCCACGGTACCCTCCAGCATCATGTACAGCGTATCTCCGACTTCTCCCTCTTTCATTATTGTCTCATTTTCCGAAAAAACGACCTTCCTGGAAATACCCAAAACCTTTCTTATCTGTTCTGCTGTAAGGTCTTTAAAAAGGATATTTTCTTTCAATATGGAAATATCTCTCTCCAATAGCTCACCTCCTCCATGCAAGGGGAATTCTGGGCAGTGCATTTATCTCAGTGAAGTATAACTGCAAAATCATCCTTAACTATAATGTGTCCGTCATCTGGGTTTATTACAACCATCGCCTCATCATCCTCAAGGAAAATGTCTTTCCTTGACTCTTTAAATTTTTCCTTGATAAAAGCGTCAATAGCAGATGTATCATCAGACAGCAGGTCTTCCAGCCTCATGGTCTTCTTTTCCTTCAACAGACCGATGAGAATTGCATGTTGATTCTCTCTGTAAAATCTTGACAGCTCTCCAAATGTCTTGCCGACAAAATTACGGGGAATTCCTACTCTCCTCAAGTTATTTTTTTCACTCAGGGATAGAATGCTGGAAAAGAATCTTGGAAGTCCCGGAGAGTTTACTGCAGAGGCAAGAAGACTTCCTATCTGTTCTCCCCTCACAATGATCTCATCCACACCGGCCCTTTTAAGATGTTGCCTGCTTTCACTGTCAAGAAGTTCGGCTATCGTCTTTATGTGTGGCGCAATCGATTTTATGGCCAAAGCCGCCAGGATTGTCCGTTCATCAGCCCTCTCCCTGGGGTGGGTTCCGGAAAGATCAACCATTATCAAGGCAATTTGGGCCTTCTGAATATTGGCCCGCAACAGAACATCCTCATAGATATAATTCCCTCTGAGGAATTTCACGTTATACTTGTCATATTTGAGTTTAAGGGCATCTGTCTCGTCGACTGAAAGTTCACTAATAAGGACGATAAGGACATCTGGTACAGAACCGTAAGTGGTAAGTCCCGCAAGAACCTCTTCGGTATTATCATTCCAACCGCACATTACTATGTGATCTTTATCTGTTATAGTTTCCAAGCCCTTTCCCTCCTTGATCTTTTGCTCTACAAAAACAGAGGCAATTGTTGCCGTAAGCAGGGACAGTAGAACAACACCGGAAATCATAAGGAGAAACGCCACAACCCTTCCCGCATCTGACACCGGAACCTTGTCACCATACCCCACTGTACATATGGTCACAATTGACCACCAGATCCCATCCCATACAGAGTTAATTGAAGAACCTATTTTAGCGTGTTCGAAATGATAAACACCAATGGAACACAAGGATATAACACCTGTAATCAAGGCCGCAATAAGGAAAAATCGCTCCTTACGTAGCGTACTGATAACTTTTTTTAATCTTGGAAACGACATATGAACTCAGCTTTTTAGAGTCTTTATCCACAACAACTGCGTTTTAAAGCACAGCCCTTAACTTTAGTTCACTTAAACTTTAGGCACTCGATTTCTTGTCATATTCAGAAAACTGCATGGTGAATGTCGCCCTTCCCTGGGTGGCGGATCGAAGGTCAGTAGAGTACCCGAACATCTTCTCCAGTGGCACCTTCGCCTTTATCTCGCTAATAGGTCCTCTGTGGATTATGGATTCAATTTCCCCCTTTCTTGAATTGATGTCTCCTATTACTTCCCCCATAAATTCGCTCGGTGCAATAACATCAACCTTCATAACAGGTTCGAGGAGTACGGCTTCTGCCCGTAGACACCCTTCCCTAAAGGCAGACGAGGCAGCTACCTTATAACCAAGCTCAGAAGATTCACCCTCCTTATAAGATCCACCGATGATTTTAATCTTGACATCCAAAACAGGATAGCCCGCCACAACACCATTCAAAGTAGCCTCCCGGATACCCTCGGCTATTGCAGTATGAAACTCTTCAGGAATCAATTCCACATCTATTTCTTTGATCAGCTCGATTCCTGCCCCACGCTTCTCAGGTTCCAGGAACAACCTGACGTGACCAAAATGTTTCTTCTCTCCAAGCTCCCTTTCAAATTTTCCTTCAACTTCCACTGCTTTCTCTATCGTTTCCCTGTATACGACCCTGGGCCTGCCTACATTGACACGAGTATTAAATTCTCTTATCAACCTGTCAATCAAAATTTCCAGGTGTAGTTCACCCATACCTGAAATGATGGTTTGGGCCGTTTCATCCTCATATTTTACTCTGATAGTGGGATCTTCTTCAGTAAGCTTATTCAGAGCAACCGTCAATTTTTCCTGGTCTGCCGGTGTCTTGGCCTCAATCGCCTGACTGATTACCGGTTCATAGAATTCTATCGGTTCCAGGATAATCGGATGGGATTCATCGCAGATGGTATCTCCTGTGGTGGTATCTTTCAAACCCATGACGGCTATGATGCCACCTGCACACACCTCCTGCACCCTCTCCCTCTTGTTGGCATGCATCTTAAGAAGTCGCGCAATTCTTTCCTTTTTCCCCTTGCTTGCATTATAGATATCATCGCCCGATTTAATCCTGCCCGAATAGATTCTCAGATAGGTCATCTTTCTCCCCTCATCCATAACGACCTTGAAAGCGAGGACAGAAAGGTGTTCTTTATCGTTACTGTGCCGTTTCTCCTTTTCCCTGGTAAGGGGATTAATGCCCTCAACCGGCGGAACTTCCACCGGAGAGGGGAGAAAATCAACAACCGCATCAAGGATGGGTTGAATCCCTTTGTTTTGCAAGGCTGCGCCACACATAACGGGCACAACTTTTAACGAAACAGTTGCCTTCCTGATAGCTTCTTTGATTTCCTTTTCAGAAATATCGGCCCCCTCCAGATATTTCTCAGCAATATCATCATCAATCTCTGCAACAGTCTCTATAAGCCTTTCCCTGTACTCCTCCGCCTGAGAAAGAAAATCGGAGGGAATATCTGAAAGTTCATAAGACAACCCCAGAGTATCATCATTCCAGGTGATAACCTTTTGCCTTATCAAATCTACCACTCCTCTAAATTGATCCTCCTGGCCTATTGGCACCTGTATCGCCAACGGAATAGAGCTGAACCTCTCCTTCATCATCTGGATTGCGCCGAAAAAATCAGCACCCATTCTGTCCATTTTATTGATAAAGGCTATCTTAGGCACATCATATTTATCAGCCTGATGCCAGACGGTTTCCGACTGCGGCTCCACACCCCCCACAGCGCAAAAAACAACCACCACCCCATCCAGTACTCTTAGACACCGTTCTACCTCCATTGTGAAATCAACATGTCCCGGGGTGTCAATAATGTGTATCTCGTGGTTTTTCCAGTTGCAGGTGGTTACTGCTGAGGTGATGGTTATTCCTCTTTCCTGCTCCTGGGGCATCCAGTCCATGACGGCTTCACCGTTGTGAACCTCACCTATCCTGTGGGATATTCCCGTATAGAAGAGAACTCGTTCCGTAACTGTGGTCTTGCCCGCATCTATGTGAGCAATTACACCGATGTTTCTTGTTCTTGAAAGTTTTGTTTTTGAAGACATCCCCGACTTCACCCTCCTGCTGCTCCCTGCGCCATCAATTCCCTGTTAAGAGTGAAGGGGCGTTTCGTGTCAATATGTCCTTTTATTGTTTTCAATTCCTTCCCCTCTGTCAAGATTTTTACCCTTTTTATATTAACAATGTTAGACGTCAGTGTATTAGTAAGGGAATATATTGTCGCTATTTCACTGGTACTTCCTCCTGGATGAAGTTCGACAAGGTTTTTGCCAAAGCTGACATATGCGATTCCATCCTTTCCTACTCTGACACTTTGAAGCTGTGCACCTTCAGGGAAGGTCTTCATCAAACCTGTCTTGGGACCTTCAATAAGAGCCTTTACCAATTCCTCAGCCTGAGCATTTATCTCTTTTCCCTTTGGGATGTACCTTTTTTCAGGAACTAAAAATCGTTCGTTCGAATCGGAAAAGTAAAGCACCACCTCCTGTTTCTCCTTGCTCTTTGCGGTGACACCCTTTCCGCCGGTTGGTGGATATACAGAATCAAAGAGGGTAACAAAGAAAAAAAAGAGGAACCCAACTATGACCATAACGATCATGGAGAGGATGAACAACCTGGTATTTTTCTTTCTTTTTTTTGACTTTATCGCGCTGATTCTCTTTTTTCTTTTTGTAGCCATAATATGCCATTCTCCCTTTTATGTTTCCTGGTCACCCTTTCACTCCCGTCAATATTCAACAGCTTTGAGGCTTTCCTTTGCTTTCCTTCCAAATCCGGACTCTGGGATCATCTTGACAACAATCCTGAATTCTTCAGTTGCACCCTTTATATTTTTCTGCTTGACATAGCATCTCCCCAGCCAGTAATGGGATTCGGCAAGTGACGGGGCGATCTCAAGTGATCTTTTAAAGTGTCCTATAGCTTTAGCTATATCGCCTTGGTCAAAACAGACAATTCCCATATTTTTCTCAATTAAAGGAAGTAATATGGTATTTGGTTCTTTTGTCACCGCTTCATTATATTTAGTTAGCGCCGTCTGATAATCTCCCTTTTTGTAATAGGCCCACCCCATGTTGTACAGCGCTGCCGCCGGGGTCACGTAAAGAATGTTGGAGAGAGCCTTATTGAATTCGCCTATTGCTTTATCCCAAAGACCCATACTCAAATAAATAGTGCCGAGATAATTGCAGGCCTCCGAATAATCAGGTTTTAACTCCACTGCTTTTTTAAATTCCGCTATTGCTTTTTCGACAAACCCCTTTCCATGGTAAGATATACCAAGATAATAGTGAATCCTTGGATTATTCGGACTTAATTTTTCCGCTTCAAAGAGTTCCTTCAGGGCAAGAGTGTGCTGCTTTGATTCAATATACGCGATCCCGATGTTAAGATGCGCACTTGCCCGTTCTTCCTTCCAGCGGTTGGTGGCACACCCCATAATTCCACAGAGAATAAAAAAAATGATCGTTACAACTATCAAATTTGTTCTTTTCATGGTTTCCCCTCCGGGTTATATGAAAGTTATCCGCAGATTACGCAGATTTTCGCAGGTTGGGTTTCGTCCCCCACCCCAACCTACAATCTTACGCCCCGCGCCTTTCATGCTTTGTTGTAGCCGCAGGCCATGGGGTTCATTTGGTTCTATTAGTTCAATTAGTTAACCAATACAACAAATGAAACCAATTGAACTAACGAAACTGTTCTTCTTCTCTTTCTTTGTGCCTTTGTGCCTTTGTTACTTTGTGACTACTTGTTATTTCCGTTCACCCACCAGTCGCTTTTATCCTTGAACCACCATTCGGAAGAATCCGTTTGAACTATTGTGTCGGCCATCTTCTTCGCAGTGCTGGTAAAGAGCCTTCTCACAGCAAAATTTATCCATTCCTTGCTGTACTTGTTTCCCTGGTCCCCGCACTCCTTGAGCTGAAAAATCAAGGAAAGCTGATCGGCATCCTGGGCAATGAGGGCTTCCTTTGACTTTTTTTCATTAAATTCATCTATGACGGATTTAATATCGTCTCCGAAAAAGAGTGTTTCCGTGAGTTCTCTGACGGCCTTCTCTTCATCCACCATTACATACTTTTTGTTGACATAGTTCATATCCCCCGTCCTCGCCTCGGGAAGATCATGTATAAGGCACATCTTGAGGACCTTCAACTCATCAACGTCGCTTTCCAGTTTACACAGGGCGTATCCTATGAATATTGTTTTCAGTATATGTTCCGCAACCGATTCCTCACCGGAACCGAGAAACTGAAACCCTGTCCTAGGGGTCTTTTTCAACATACCCACTTCAAATAAAAAGTTTACAATATCCTTCATCTTAATCTCTTTTCAGTATTTTGACCCTGTTCTCCATCATGTCGGAGAGCTTTTTCATCTCAAGCTGAAGCGACGCGATCCCATCAGGCCTCATGGAAATCAGTTTATCAAGGCGCTCCCTCCAGTATTCCAACACCGATATCTCGTTTTCCTTTACTTTCTTTTCAAATCGCTTCTGAAATTCTTTTAAGAACTCTGCGTCCTTATCTCTAAAATCCATTTTGTCCCTGTCCTCCATCCGGCAGAAAAACTTCTGCTCCCCACAAAAATCGAATTATTATATCACCCAAACCTTATCTTGCAACAAAAACTGTTTGGTAATCTATCAGAAGTAGAAGCGTTTATCAATAAACATGGAATAATAAATAGACGATTGGGAACAACATCAGCTTCTTCATATAAGCCCTGTTGTTTATT
>JAUVKS010000035.1 GCA_030596145.1 Pseudomonadota bacterium
ATCTGCTCCATAGAAAATCTGGACCCCATGGGAGTTCACACGGGAGAGTCCATCACCGTGGCGCCTGCCCAGACCCTGACCGATGTTGAATATCAGGATATGCGAGATGCGTCCATCGCCGTCATGAGGGAAATCGGCGTCGAAACGGGCGGATCAAACGTGCAATTCGCCGTCAATCCACAGACTGGTGAACTTGTCGTTATTGAAATGAACCCGCGTGTATCCCGCTCCTCCGCTCTTGCTTCCAAGGCCACCGGTTTCCCTATCGCCAAAATTGCCGCCAAACTGGCCGTCGGCTATACGCTGGACGAAATTCCCAACGATATTACACGGGAGACGATGGCTTCCTTCGAGCCCACCATCGACTACTGTGTTGTAAAAATCCCGCGATGGACATTTGAAAAGTTCCCGGAAACAGAGGATATTCTGACCACCTCCATGAAATCGGTGGGGGAAACGATGTCCATCGGCCGGACATTTAAAGAGGCACTGCAGAAGGCTGTTCGCTCCCTGGAGATCGACCGTTTCGGGATAACCGAAGTGTTGCCGGACAACATTCGCGATCCAAAAGAATTTCTTACATCTAAACTGACCACGCCGAATTCCCTTCGCCTGTTCTATATCGGGGCTGCCTTTCATTGCGGAATGAGCATGGAGGACATACATGGCTTAACCCGGATCGATCCATGGTTTTTACACCAGATTCAGTCACTGGTGGAGGCGGAAAAGGCAATCGGAAATCTGCCCCCAACTTCCGAAACACTGAAGGAAGCCAAGAAACTGGGTTTCTCCGACAGGCGGCTGGGAGAGCTGTGGAAGATGCCCGAGGCCGAGATTCGAGAGTGGCGTTTCAAGGAAGACATCCTGCCGGTCTATAAGCTTGTGGACACCTGTGCCGCGGAGTTTGAGGCGTTTACGCCATATTACTACTCCACCTACGAAACAGAAAATGAAGCCAGGCCTTCATCAAAACCCAGGGTCGTTATCTTAGGGGGAGGGCCTAATAGGATCGGACAGGGTATAGAATTTGACTACTGCTGTGTACATGCCTCATTCGCCCTTCGCGAAGAAGGCTATGAAAGTATCATGGTGAATTCCAATCCCGAGACGGTAAGTACCGACTACGATACATCGGACAAACTCTTTTTTGAGCCTTTGACCCTTGAGGATGTACTGCACATTTTGAAGACCGAGAATCCGCATGGTGTCATCGTCCAGTTTGGCGGTCAGACGCCGCTCAACCTGGCAAAGGGACTGGAAGCCGCGGGCGCACCCATTTTGGGCACATCACCGGATGCCATTGACCGTGCCGAAGACAGGGAACGGTTTCAGGAGATCGTCCGCCGACTAAACCTCAATCAGCCGGACAATGATACCGCAACCGACGTAAACGGGGCGCTACAGATGGCTGAACATATCGGTTATCCCGTGCTTGTACGTCCCTCCTATGTGCTTGGCGGCCGCTCCATGAAGATCGTGTACGATTCGGAAACACTTCGTGAGTTCATGGAAAAGGCCCTGATCGCCTCCCCTGATCATCCGATATTGATTGACAAGTTTCTGGAGGATGCCGTCGAAGTGGACGTGGATGCCATAAGCGATGGTACGCAGACGGTAATCGGCGGCATTATGGAGCATATCGAGGAGGCGGGCATCCATTCAGGTGACAGCGCCTGCATACTTCCCCCCGCGACGTTATCCGCGGAACTTCTGGAGATCATTGAACGACAGACGAAGATGATCGCCCAGGAGCTTGGCGTAGTCGGCCTGATGAATATTCAATATGCCGTCAAGGATGATACATTGTATGTCCTGGAGGTCAACCCGCGCGCGTCGCGTACCATACCGTTTGTCAGTAAAGCGATCGGTGTGCCTCTGGCAAAACTGGCGACCAGGGTCATGCTTGGGAAATCTCTAAAAGAGCTGGGCTTTACCGAACCCGTGTGGCCGAAACACATTGCCGTCAAGGAATCGGTTTTTCCATTCAACCGGTTTCCCGAGGCGGATATTATACTGGGGCCGGAGATGAAATCCACAGGCGAGGTAATGGGAATCGACTACTCCTTTGGAGCCGCCTTTGCGAAAGCGCAGATGGCCGCCGGTTTCAATCTGCCGCTCACCGGAAATGTATTTATCAGTGTGCATGACTATCATAAAGATAAAATTGTGCCCGTTGCCCGCGCCTTTCAGGACATGGGTTTTCATATCATAGCTACCAGCGGTACGGCGGCACATTTGTGGTCTCACGGCATAACGACCAAGACGATTAAAAAAGTCAGCCAGGGGCGGCCGCACGCGGTGGATTATGTGAAAAATGGAGAAATCCAGCTTATAATTAACACGGGCGCGGGACGCAGCTCTTCTCTGGACGGCTATCACATCCGCCGGAGCGCACTGACGTATGATATTCCATATACAACTACCCTTGCCGGTGCCCGGGCAATCAGCGAGGCTATTTTCGCGTTGCAAAAGGAAGAGTGGAAGGTTTCCTCTCTTCAGGATTACCATAGTGAAGCTCCCCGCCCACAGAGCGGGGCTTCCCGGTAATGAGACTTACAGTATCCGAAGATAAGTTGGAGTTAGCGCTGGATCGCCTGGAAAATATGAAAATTGCGTGACCTTGAAGGAGGTTGTGAATGCCCCTCAAAAAGAGTTATGGTAGTAACTTGAGTGATCATCCACGGGAATTTTGCGGAGTCTTCGGGATTTTCGGTGATCCGAAGCCTGCTGAAAAAACATATCTGGGGCTCTATGCGCTTCAGCACAGGGGGCAGGAAAGCGCCGGCATTGCCGCTTCAAATGGACAGAGGATTGTGCTTCATAAAGATATGGGGTTGGTATGGTCGGTTTTTTCTGATCCTGACGTTATGCCAAAGTTGGTCGGAACATCCGCCATCGGTCATAACAGGTATTCTACAACGGGTTCATCTGGACTCATAAACGCCCAACCTTTACTGATACAATTTAAAAGTGGGCAGATCGCAGGGGCCCATAACGGAAATCTGGTCAACGCTGCTGACCTTCGCAGATCCATGGAAGAGCTGGGATCAATCTTTCAGACAACATCGGACAGCGAAATTGTTCTTCACCTTATTGCACGATCGAAAAAGGATTTGATCGAGGAAATGATAATTGATTCGCTCGTACAGCTCGAGGGGGCATACTGTTTTGTCTTTCTCACGCCTTCGAAGTTGATTGCTGCTCGCGATCCCCATGGCTTCAGACCACTCTGTCTTGGAAAAGCCGGTGACGCGGTCGTCGTGGCGTCTGAATCGTGTGCCCTCGATATTATCGGGGCGGAGTATATCAGAAGCGTTGAGCCGGGCGAGGTTATTGTTATCGACAGTGAAGGTATTACATCCAGGAAATTACCACCTGCATTAAACAGCGCCTTCTGTATATTTGAATATATATATTTTTCGCGGCCAGACAGCATCATATTCGGTGAAAAAGTTGATAAGGCAAGAAGGCAACTGGGTAAAAAGCTTGCTGAGGAAGCTCCTGCCGATGCGGACATTGTTATCGCGATCCCCGATTCCGCGAATACTGCCGCACTCGGGTATGCACAGGCCTCGGGACTGCGTTTCGAGATCGGTCTCATTCGAAACCATTATGTGGGGCGCAGTTTTATTGCCCCGCACCAGCAAGAAAGAGATATGGATGTGAAAGTAAAGTTCAATCCTGTCACCGGGGTATTGAGGGGGAAGCGAGTTGTTGTTGTGGAAGACTCTATCGTACGAGGCACAACATTAAAACAACTGATTCGGCTCATGCGACATGCCGGTGCAGCCGAGGTTCATGTAAGGGTAAGTTCACCTCCCGTTATCTCCCCGTGTTTTTATGGGATCGATATATCAAGCCGGGGAGAACTCATTGCTTCGTCTCTGAGCGTTGATGATATTCGAAAGCACATAGGATCCGATTCACTGGCATATTTGTCAGTGGAAGGTATGCTCGGGGCTGTTCCGGAAGGAAAACTTCATTGTACGGCGTGTTTTACCGGAAATTATCCAACGGCAATTCCCGTAAATTTTAATAAAGAACAGTTTTCAGAAAGGATGAAAAGTTCATGACATATAAGGAACGGTCAGACTGTGGGCAACTGAGTTTGCCCAATGTAGATAACACTGTACGGCTCAGGGGATGGGTTGATGCTTTCAGAGACCACGGAGATGTGTTGTTTATACATTTGAGAGACAGAAGCGGAATTGTCCAAGTTGTTTTCAATCCCGAATTTTTGTCTTCTGATGTATATAATCGTGCCGTTTCACTGAGGAATGAATGTTGTGTAGCTGTTACCGGCCGGGTGGTGAAACGTGCCGAAGACACGGAAAACTCGAATATCGAGACCGGTGAGATCGAAGTGATAGCATCGGATATTACAATTCTCAATGAGTCCTTAACGCTTCCTTTTCCCATATCGGAGAAGGCTATGGTTATGGGAGCTGCTGTTGCAAGTGCAGGCTCGGTCGGAGAGGATATCAGACTGAAATATCGATATCTGGATCTTCGACGTCCCACGATGCAGGATCATCTTATGAAAAGGGATCAAATCATGCGATGTGTGCGTGACTACCTTCACGAGAGTCGATTTGTTGAGGTTGAAACGCCCATACTCACAAAGAGCACACCGGAAGGTGCACGGGACTACCTGGTGCCGAGTCGTGTTAACCAGCAGCATTTCTATGCTCTGCCGCAGTCTCCACAGCTTTTCAAGCAGCTTTTGATGGTTGGCGGGTTGGAAAGGTATTTTCAGATTGCCCGATGTTTTCGCGATGAAGACCTCCGTCCCAACCGACAGCCCGAGTTTTCCCAACTTGATCTTGAGGCATCTTTTATCGATGACGAATTTATTTACGAGCTCATGGAGGAACTCATCGTCAGGATCTTCACAATTGGAGACATTACTCTCAAGAAACCCTTTCCCAGGATGACCTGGCAGGAGGCTATGGACACGATGGGCACAGATCGCCCCGATATCAGTTTTGGCTTACGGTTTATCGAAGCCACTGATATATTTGAAAGTACGAACTACGGAATATTCAGGCAAATTCTCAAACAAGGCGGATGTATCAGGGGAATCAATATAAAAGGCCAGTCGGCGAAACTGAGCAAAAATGTTCTCCAAAATGAATACGCCAAGCAGATTGTGCCGTCCTTTGGCGCCAAGGGCATGACATGGATGCGGGTTGTAAAGGGGAATTTGGAATCAAATATCGTACAATTTTTTAGTCAAGATGAGCAAAACAGAATTAAAGAGCGTTTTCAGGCAGAAGACGGTGACGTGATTATTATGATTGCCGATCAATTACACAGGAATGTGAATGACGTTTTGGGTCTCCTTCGACTTCACATAGCAAACAGCCTCAACCTTATACCCCTTAATGAATACGCGCCGATCTGGATTACTGATTTCCCTCTTTTCGAGGCGACGGGGAATGGTATTACATCGAACCATCATCCGTTTACAGCGCCTCATCGGACAGATTTCAATCCCGATGACGGTGAAGAACTCCTTTCCCTTCGTTCGCGGGCTTATGACCTGGTGATAAATGGCGAGGAACTGGGGGGCGGAAGTATCCGCATCAATGAACGACACACACAGGAAAAAATCTTCCAGGCCCTCAGGCTTTCTGAAGAAGACGTTGAAGAAAAGTTCGGCTTTTTCTTGCATGCCCTCGAGTATGGGGCACCGCCGCATGGAGGAATAGCGCTTGGCATGGATCGTGTAATTTCCATGGTTTTGGGCACATCATCGATACGAGAGGTAATTGCCTTTCCCAAGAATCGGAATGCATACTGCCCCTTAACCAATGCCCCATCTCCTGTTGTTTACAAACAGCTTGCAGAACTTGGGTTGCTGGATATGAGAGGGGGAAGATGGGCACAGGGTAAAAAAGTTATGTAACCGGTCCGGTAGAATATAAAGGTAGGACATAGAACAAAAAGCAATACCTGCATTAGAAAACGGAAGAATTTTTTAAGAGACGTCATTTTTCATTTTTTTCATTCAGACATCTTATTAAATCACCATCAGACATAAATCTGGGCACACTTCTCTCATGTGTGGTAGGTCGGGCGTCTCGCCCGACACAGTCGTCTTTGAATGCAACTTCGTATTAAGCCGTGATAATCCCGACAAGAGCAGTGCAGCCCGATTCTTTTGCTACAAATTTGTCTTATATCCTATGCGACAATACAAAATTGTAGGAACAGGAATAGCCTGAAACCATTATTTGGAGGGAATTGACTAATGTAGTCGGTATGTTACGCAAAATATTCATCTCTGGCACTATAGTTGCTAATGTAGATAGATAAATAGAATGTTCAGGAGGTGAATGTTATGATTAATTCGGGTGATACAGCGTTCATGTTGATTGCTACGGCCATGGTAATGCTTATGACTCCGGGGCTTGCCCTTTTCTACGGCGGTCTTGTACGCACAAAAAATGTTCTCGGTACCATGATGCAGAGCTTTGCCTGTTTAGGCTTGGTTTCCGTTATCTGGGTGCTTTATGGTTACAGTCTCTCCTTCGGCCCCGATATTGGAGGCATAATAGGCAATCTGCAATGGCTTGGGCTGCGGGGGGTTGGGCTTGAACCAGGCCCCTATTCAGACACTATTCCCCATCTCCTCTTTGTCGCTTTCCAGCTTATGTTTGCGATTCTCACGCCCGCGCTCATTACAGGTGCGTTTGCGGAAAGGATGAAATTCTCAGCCTTTCTGGCATTTACCTTATTGTGGAGCACCTTCGTCTATTTCCCCCTCTGCCACTGGGTCTGGGGTGGGGGCTGGCTGGGCAACATGGGCACCATGGACTTTGCGGGGGGTACAGTGATACACATAAATTCAGGTGTAGCCGCCCTCGTTGCGGCACTAATCATCGGAAAACGTAAAGGATGGCGTCGAGAGGTATTTCTCCCACACAACCTGCCAATGACTATGCTTGGAGCAGGGCTTCTCTGGTTCGGCTGGTTTGGATTTAATGCCGGCAGCGCCCTTTCCGCCGGTGAAAGCGCCACACTGGCATTCTTTACCACACAAATTGCGACCGGCGCGGCCGCCCTGTCGTGGATATTGGCAGAATGGAGGTTTCGAGGAAAACCCACCACTTTAGGGGTGGTATCAGGTGCCCTTGCGGGTCTGGTGGCCATCACACCGGCGGCCGGCTTCGTAGGACCCATGTCCGCTATTCTGATCGGTCTTGTTGCCGGAGTTTTGTGCTACATAGCTGTTTTAGTAAAGGAAAAAATAGGCTATGATGATTCCCTTGATGTCGTGGGAATACATGGCATAGGTGGAGTATGGGGGGCACTGGCTACGGGACTTTTTGCTTCTGCAGCGTTCGGCGGCATAAATGGCCTGTTCTTTGGCAACCCACACCAGTTTTTCGTGCAGTTTGTCGCGGTACTCGCTGCAATTATCTTCTCTTTTATCATGACGGTTGTTATCCTCAAAGGTATTGACTTGACGATAGGCCTGCGTGTAACCACGGAGGAAGAAATACAGGGTCTCGATCTAACTCAGCATAATGAGACAGGATACGGATTGAAGTTATAATCATGCAGGTTAACTGTTAATATGTACATCAATAATTACATGGGGGTAAATGATGAAAAAGATAGAAGCTGTAATCCAGCCTTTCAAGCTGGACGAGGTCAAGGAAGCCCTTAATGCCATCGGGATTACTGGGATGACCGTTTACCAAGTAAAGGGTTTCGGACGTCAGAAGGGACATAAAGAGGTTTACCGAGGCGCCGAATACACCGTTGATTTTTTAAACAAAATAAAAATAGAAGTCATTGTTGAAGCGGAACAGGTGAAAAAAATTGTGGAGACCATTATGACTTCAGCCAGGACCGGAAAGATCGGAGACGGTAAGATTTTCGTTTTCCCGGTGGAAGAAGTAATACGTATCAGGACAGGCGAAGAAGGAAAGGACGCCATCTGACTGGGTCACTTTTTTGAAATGGGGTCAGATCCTGACCCCATTTTTTATTCATCTCAATAACCGAAAAGCTTGATGTCAACTCCAAGCACACCAATAATAAATCCACTACTATGCCGAATAGACAACGATCCAGAGAAAGCATGTCAGGACAGACGGCCATCCTTTCGACAAGGGCATGAACCTTGCTTTCACCAATAATGCGCAGCATACCGTTGAGTTTGATCAGTTCCTCCATTTCCTGTGTATGGCCTGCTTCCACGGACCAAATTGTGTAAGATGCACCAACTCAAGGTAACACTACATATTTGTATCTTATGCCCAACTTCCCTACATAAATGTCATTTATGTCGCTTCCTCTATTTTTGCTTTTCTGTAATAATGACTGCATATTCAGGTAGTTATATGTATTAGGGAATGTTGGCATATAATTTGTAAAACCTAATTTGCAGGTAAATTGATTGCCGAGCTTTCCTAGTCAGATTTTTTCTCGGCAAAAATAAGTAAGAGAGGTCTAAAAATGAAAAAAATGAGCAAGAATTTAATGTGTTTGTGTTTGGTATGTTTGGTAACTTTGGTATTTCTGAGTTTTGTAACCCTGGCCTTCGCCCAGGACCCGACAGGTGCTCAAACCCTGAAGGAAAATCCTCAGGCTCCCCTTAATTATGTCTGGATATTGGTTTGCGCCTTTCTTGTCATGTTTATGCAGGCGGGTTTTGCGATGCTGGAGGCTGGATTCTGCAGGGCAAAAAACGTCACCAATCTGATGGCCAAGAACTTGATGGATTTGTGCATCGGTTCATTAACCTTTTTTCTTCTTGGCTATGCCATAATGATGGGCGGAGATTGGCACGGTCTTTGGGGCACGAAAGGCTGGTTCATGCTTGGCGAGTATTACGATGTAGGCAAGTATCTCAATATGTTCTGGATGTTGGTCTTTTGTGCCACAGCAGCCACCATCGTTGCCGGGGCGGTTGCTGAACGCATGAAATTCAGCGCTTACTTCATTTACAGCATTGTGGTGAGTGTTATTATTTATCCTCTTTATGGACACTGGGTCTGGGGAGGAGGCTGGCTTTCCAGTCTTCCATTTGGAATGGGCGCCCTGGATTTTGCCGGCAGTGGAGTGGTCCACGCTATAGGCGGTTTTGTTGGTCTGGCCGGAGCAATGGTTTTAGGCCCCAGGTATGGTAAATACATAAATGGAAAGCCTCAGGCTATCCCCGGACATAGTATAGCTATGGCAGCTCTTGGGGTTTTCATTTTGTGGTTTGGCTGGTTTGGTTTCAATCCAGGAAGTACCTGCGATGCCTACCATTTAAGAATTTCAGTTATTGCAGTCAATACTAATCTGGCCGCTGCCGCCGCCGCGTTTTCAGCGCTGCTGATAGCGTACTGGAAAACGGGAAAATGGGATGTAGGTATGGCGTTAAACGGCGCCGTAGCGGGGCTGGTGGCGATAACCGCGTCTTGCGCATGGGTAGAAGGTTGGGCAGCTATCGTTATAGGGCTGATTGCCGGGGTATTGATGTATGCGAGCGTTCGATTCTTCGATAACAGGGGAATAGATGATCCGGTTGGCGCTATAAGTGTACACGGCACCTGTGGACTGTGGGGTCTTCTCAGTGTGGGGCTCTTTGCCGACGGAACGTATGGCAATTATGCAATTGAAAAGCCGTTTGCCACGGGGTTATTTTATGGCGGTGGTTATGAGCAATTAATAGCCCAGCTTATCAGTATAGCGGTAGTTTTCGTCTGGGCATTCGGCGCAGGATATATAATATTCAAATTGATGGATAAGATTTTTGGTATCCGGATTTCTCCGGAAGAAGAACTGCAGGGACTGGATATTCCTGAACATGGAACGCCAGCCTATCCAGATTTTGTACAACTTGACAGGTAAAAAGGGGGAAGAATAAATGAAAAAGGTAGAGGTAATAATCAGACCTGAAAAATTAGATGACGTGAAAAAAACATTGACGAAACTGGGTTATCCCGGAATGAGTATTACCCGTATAGAGGGACATGGCCAACAAAAGGGTAAAATTGAACAATTTCGTGGCAGAGAGTTTAAAGTTGAGTTCCTGCCCAAGGTTAAAATTGAGATCGTGGCCAAAGACCAGGATATAGAACATATTGTCAAAACCATAATTGAGGCGGCCAGAACCGGTGAAATAGGGGATGGCAAAATATTTATCTCCGAAGTGGTTAATACAATAAGGATACGTACCGGTGAGGAAGGGGATGTGGCGATAGATGTTACCTCCGGGCAATGATGTCAATATTATAGGGCTTGCTTACGGAGAACATGGAAGACACTTCCGATTTTAAAGAAAGAAAAGAGGCTAAGGGCATGAAGCCTTAGACATCTTCGGCCCTTAGCCAAAGATAGGTACCTAAGACAATGTCAAAACAATTTCTCGTCTTTCAACATATGGCCTGGGAGGGACCGGGACAATACCTGATCCGTTCTGCGAAGAAATTCAACGTGAATCTACACATCGTAGAGGTCTGGCACCGGCCAATTCCCGACATTAGTTCATACAACGGGGTTATAGTCCTGGGTGGCAGTTCCAACGTTGATCAGGAAGAACGGTATTCCTTTCTCAAGGCTGAAAAAGAGGCTATTCGCCAGGCTGTTGAACTGGATATGCCCTATCTTGGATTTTGCCTGGGGCACCAGCTTTTAGCTGATGCCCTTGGCGCCAAGGTGGGACCGAGCTTCCGGCATAGTATCGGTTTTATCGAGGGACGGCTAACCAAAAGCGGCCTCGAACATCCACTCTTTCGTGGTATCCCATGCTCGTTTCCCCTTTTTAAGTGGCATTCCCAGGCGGTTTTGCAACCTCTGCCAAAAGAGGTGGAAGTCCTGGTAACCTCGGCAGACTGTGAGGTAGAGGCCATCTCGGTAAAAGGGCGGCCTCATATTATAGGTCTTCAGTTCGACAACCAGTCGGCTGATTATGAAGATGTCAAGGAATGGTTGGAAGCGGATCGGGATTGGCTCTCCTCTTTTCCCCGATCCCAGATAGAACCGATTTCTATACTTGCAGATGCCAGGAGACTGGAAGGTGTCATGGAAGATCAGTTTGGGATTCTTTTCAGGAACTATATGGCGATAATTTCCTGAGGACAAGATATATCCTTTCCTCGTTTATCCTGTCTATTTAAGATATTATAATTTGAATTTTGCGTGAAAATGAAATATTGTCGCTTATACTTGGAAGAAGAATTTGTGTGACACAACGTAGGTGAAATATGATTGCTATTGT
>JAUVKS010000144.1 GCA_030596145.1 Pseudomonadota bacterium
ACTGCCCATTCTTGCGATGTTTTCTTAAGTGTGCTAAGAAAAGTACTTCTAATTGGCGGGTTTCCCCCACATCCTGTAAAGGTAATTCATGATAGACAAATACAATAGAAAAGTTAATTACTTAAGAATATCGATTACCGACAGATGCAACCTTCGCTGTGTGTACTGCATGCCCAAGGAGGGGCTGTCGGTGATAGGACATGATGATATTCTCAGATATGAGGAAATATTAAGGGTGGTCAAAGTTGCTGTGAAGGTTGGAATTGTCAAGGTAAGGGTAACCGGCGGGGAACCACTGGTAAGGAGGGGAATTGTCGATTTTCTTGCCTCCCTCAAAACAATGGATGACCTGAAGGATATCAGTCTGACAACGAACGGTATATTGCTTGAGGCCTTTGCGGAAAGGCTGTTCAACACGGGTATAAGGCGAATAAATATCAGCCTCGACTCACTGAACCCCGAAAAATACGCGAGTATTACCAGAGGCGGAAATCTGGAAGCGGTTCTCAGGGGTATTGAAACGGCACATAATGTAGGGTTTTCACCCATTAAGATCAATGCTGTAGTGATAAAAGGAACCAACGATGACGAGATCTTGGATTTTGCAAAACTGACATTAGAGAAGCCATACCAGATAAGATTCATTGAATTGATGCCCATAGGTGAGGCAGGTGTTGATAATAATGATAAGTTTGTATCCAACAATTCCGTGATGGAAAGAATAAACAGGTCTTATACACTATATCCAGTAACTGAAAACAGAAATTTAACGGACGGTCCTGCCCGCACATACAGGATAAAGGGTGCAAAAGGAAAGCTCGGTTTTATAAGTCCTATGAGTCACCATTTCTGCAAGTCATGCAACAGGCTTCGTCTTACCGCGGATGGTCATCTTCGGGCATGCCTGCTTTCGGATGAAGAGTTTGATCTGAAGGGTCCGCTGCGCGCCGGGTGCAGCGATT
This sequence comes from Pseudomonadota bacterium, assembly GCA_030596145.1. Lineage (GTDB taxonomy): Bacteria > Desulfobacterota > Syntrophia > Syntrophales > JADFWA01 > JADFWA01. The sequence continues at coordinate 963 of JAUVKS010000144.1, forward strand.
CAGAACTGGAGGATTTAATAAAGATGGTTATTGCCAAGAAACCGAGCGGACACAATATTTCGTGTGATGAAGTACATATCAAAAAATGCGTGAGGGACATGCACTCAATAGGGGGCTGAGGGTAAAATTTAAAGAGGTTTCTACAAAACATGGGGATAAGGTTCTGAGAGCGAATCAAGATTTTTTCGGTAACAAGTCAAATCGCAGCGAAACGGCCGCAAATCCAACTGCTTGAGCTCGAAGAGTGAGTTTTGGATTTGTAGTGGAGCGAGATTTAGAATTGTCGAAAAAATATTTTGAGCATCGAAGAACCTTATACATATGTCTTACGAAAATCCTGTGGTGTAATTGTGTAAAGGTGCTCTGATGATTTTCGATGAAAAAACAGCTAAATCCTATGATGATTGGTTTCAGACACCTATCGGACATTATATAGACAGGAGGGAAAAAGAACTCATCTTCGATCTCGTGGCGCCAAAGGAAGGTGAGAGGCTCCTTGATGTGGGCTGTGGAACGGGCGGTCATCTTCTTTTTTTCAGAAGGAAAGGGTGTAATGTAACGGGCATCGAACCATCTTCCCATATGATAGACATAGCCAGGAAAAAGCTGGGACAGAGAGCAGAATTTCACATGGGAAAAGCGGAAGATCTCCCTTTCTCCGATAATGAATTTGATATCGTTACTATGATTACCTCCCTTGAATTTACGGGTGATCCACAAAAAGCGATAGATGAAGCAATCAGGGTATGCAAGGGCAGGGTTTTCATCGCGGTTCTGAATAAATATTCCTTAATCGCTGCGCAGCGGAGGGTAAAAGGAATTTTCAGACAATCCATCTTCAACAATGCCCGCTTCTTTGGTATAGGAGAGCTCACCGGAATGGTCAGAGCTACACTTAAGGGTGTAAATATCAGGTGGGGAAGTGTTATCTTTCTCCCCTACGGCTGGTACTCATTCGCAACCGGTCTTGAGGAAATTATTCCTGCCATTAAGAATCCCTTCGGTGCCTTTATCGGCTTGTCATTCCCTGTTGCCTTCACACACAGGACTATCCAGGATATCGTCAAAGATCACATTAATATCGGAGCAAAAGACAAGCATGAGGTTCAAGAAGCCATCAGGGAGATGAAAAAATGATAAGGGAAGCGATGCTCTATGAAAAGCTGGATGGCGACAATGTAAGATGTCACCTCTGCGGACACAGGTGTAAGATCGCCTCGGCAAAAAGGGGGATATGCGGTGTGCGCGAAAACAGAGATGGAATTCTTTACACACTGGTCTACGGGATGGTTATAGCGGAAAATGTTGATCCCATTGAGAAGAAACCTCTCTTCCACGTCTGTCCCGGATCGCGATCCTTTTCCATAGCCACCGTTGGGTGCAATTTTTCCTGCACCTTCTGCCAGAATAACGATATTTCCCAGATGCCTCGGGAAACCGGGAAAGTAATGGGTCGAAAGACCACACCTGAGGAGATTGTTGAAAAAGCAGTCACAACAAAGTCTAAAACCATTGCCTATACATATACGGAGCCGACCATATTTTTCGAGTTTGCCTACGATACCGGAAGGATTGCACATGAGAAGGAAATCAAGAATGTCTTCGTCACCAATGGTTTTATGACTGAAGAGGCTATTCTGAAAATTTCACCCTACCTCGACGCGGCCAATGTGGATCTGAAATCCTTCAGCGATGATTTTTACAAAAAGAGGTGCGGGGGGAGGCTTCAGCCTGTTCTGGACAGCCTTAAAAAGATGAAGGAACTCGGTATTTGGGTAGAGGTGACCACCCTTATTATACCTACTTTAAACGATAGTGATGAAGAGCTGAGGCAAATTGCCGAATTTATTCTCTCACTGGGAGCGGAAACCCCCTGGCATATCAGCCGCTTCCACCCCCAGTACAAAATGGTTGATCTACCGCCGACACCTGTAGAAACGATACACAGGGTAGCAGAAATCGGCAAAGAAGTGGGGCTCAGGTATGTTTACAGCGGCAATGTCCCGGGAGATGTTGGTGAAAATACCCTCTGCTACAACTGTGGAAATCTCCTCATTGACAGGTATGGATTCTCTATAAAGAGGATTAACCTGCAGGAATCACGCTGTCCCAAATGCGATACCCCACTGGATGGAATAGTATAGAGAATGAAGAGTTAAGAGTTAAGAGTTAAGAATGAAAAGTGAAAAAACAAATATTGTCGAACGTAGTTTTAAATATTCTCTCCGGATCATTAAGTTTTATCGTGAATTAGAAAAAGATAGCATAGGAGCCAATGTACATGAAGCACAAGGAGCACAAAGCAAAGCCGATTTTATCGCAAAAATGTTCATTGCTCACAAAGAAGCGTATGAATCTGCGTATTGGATCCGTCTCGTTAAGGAAGCAAATTTAATTTCTGCTGATCGACTGAATGATTTATCTGATGAAACAAAGCAAATAATAAAAATATTATCTTCCATTCTGCTGACTTCAAAACAAGGAATAAAAAAGTAACCCTTAACTCTTAATTCTTAACTCTTAACTGTTTTTCTCTTCCCAGTCGATATCCTCATCTTCATAGGATATGGAAAGGATCATCCGAGCCTTCTCCAGATAGCCCGCGGGGACCATTATCTTCACTTCACCTATGCCATCGATGTTCACGGCATAAATTGTTCCTGCCGCTTCATACTTCAGTCTGGTCGGGATTCCCTCCGTTTGTAGCCTCCCCACTATGATATTCGCATTTGTCATCCCCGATGCTATATGGACGACTTCCCACTTTTCTTCTTTCATAAAACCACCGTACCCACCTAACATCCTCCCCTCTACCCAATATCTTCTCACAAATTTTACAGGAAATATCAAGGAGAAAGACATACGAATAAGTATGGATAGCAGAGGGAAGTGTTTTTGAATTCCCTCTTTAACAATTTATGTCAGTCTTGAAGGCCCTGAATCGTAACTTAAATGTGGCGGTTTTTTTCTTGACAATGGAGGTCACCTTATTTGATACTGTGAAAATTCGCGAAAGAAGGAGGAAAGTTTTAAATGGCAGATGATACTCGTATTGTAAAGACTCATTGTGCACGAATGGACCATGGTGGTTGCGCTCTTTTAGTAGAGGCAAAAGATAACAAAATCGTGAGTGTAAAAGGTGATCCCGAAGGTTTCCTGAATAAGGGATATATATGTGCCAAGGGTATTGCATCACCTGATCGCCTTACCCATCCCGATCGTCTTAACTATCCTCTGAAAAGAGTTGGAAAACGAGGCGAAGGAAAATGGGAAAGGGTTTCATGGGAAGAGGCGCTTAATTACACGGCTGAAAACTTAAATAAAATAAAGGGGGAATACGGAGCAAAGGGTGTTGCCTTTGGCCTTGGCATGCCCAAGGGACTGGAGCACTTTGTTTTGATTCGACTGGCCAACCTTTTTGGTTCCCCCAACGTGATTGCTTCTCAGGATGTATGCCATGCCCCTCGTGAAATAACAGGTATCCACACATGCGGCTTTTATCCCGTGGCGGACTTTCATCATCAGAGTAAGCTTGCTATTTTATGGGGAAGTAATATCACTTCCACCAACGAGGAGGGAGAAATTTGCAGCATGCTCCTCGAACAAATAAAAAACGGAACGGAACTTATAGTCGTTGATCCGAGAAGGATTGATCTGGTTAAGAAATCAAAAAAATGGCTCCAGTTAAGACCTGGAACGGATAACGCGCTTGCCCTCGGGTTTTTAAACGTCATCATCGAAGAATCACTTTACGACAAGGACTTTGTTGAAAAATGGACCTATGGCTTCGAAGATCTGGCAGAACATGTCAAACAATACACTCCTGAGAAAGTGTCAGAGATAACCTGGGTTCCTGCCGACCTCATCCGGGAAACGGCAAGACTCTATGCCGAATCAAAGCCGGCCGTTATCCAGTGGGGAAATCCCATTGAGCATAATATACATGCCTTTGACTCAATAAGGGCGATCATATGCTTGATGGCAATAACCGGTAATCTCAATATTGCAGGCGGCAACGTGGCGGCACATGACCCGAAGATCATGGGGTTGGGTCCATTTGTCCGTGCCGACCTTATCCCGGACAAGAGAAAGGAGATGATAAGCGCTCATCATAGGGTTATACCCAGATTGATGACCATCGCGCCATCTTTCTTTAAAAAGGCTATTCTTGAAGGCGTGCCTTACCCGGTCAAGGGATTCTACGCCATGTGTTCAAATGCCATGCTGTCCTATGCCGACAGCCGCCAGACATATGAGGCATTCATGAACCTCGATTTTATAGCGATTGCCGATCTGTTCATGACACCCACAGCCGCCATGGCAGATATTGTCTTCCCTGTTGCAAGCCAGTATGAAATTAACGATATCGGCCATTACGGCATCGGCCATGGCCTTATTTTTGCGCGGCCCAAGGTAGTTGATCC
>JAUVKS010000025.1 GCA_030596145.1 Pseudomonadota bacterium
TTCATAGTTGGCATCCGACATCCTGCACAAGGGAAGTCTCAACTCATATTCAATCTTTCCCATCATGGCGAGGGCGGCCTTCGATGGAACGGGATTGGTCTCGAAAAAGAGTGCATCCATAAGGGGACGCATTTTATAATGAAGTTCTTTTGCCTTCTTCATATCGCCCGCTTCGAAAGCATCGATCAGGCCCGCCATATCAGCCGGTGCCACATTCGAAGTAACGGAAATTACTCCCCTACCGCCCACGGCAAGAATGGGAAAAACTGTAAAATCATCTCCCGAGATAACAGCAAAATCATCGTCGCAAAGTTCGATTATTTTTGTAATCTGCTTCAGATCCGCCGTAGCCTCCTTTACACCAACAATATTGCTGATCTTGGACAGGCGTGCATTCGTCTCCGGCAAGAGATTCGTCCCTGTTCTACTTGGAACATTATACAAAATGATAGGAATCGGCACTTCCTCGGCCACCTTTTTATAGTGCTGATAGAGCCCCTCTTGTGTCGGTCTGTTGTAATAAGGTGTTACCATCAGAGCGCCATCCGCCCCCACCTCATGGGCATGCTTGGTTAGTCTTATCGCCTCTTTAGTATTGTTAGATCCGGTACCAGCAATGACTGGCACTCTTTTGTTAACCGCATCTATAACGATCTCAATAACCCTATCATGCTCTTCATGGGACAGGGTAGCAGACTCACCCGTTGTACCGCAGGGAACTATACCGTCAGTTCCATTTTCTATCTGAAACTCGACAAGTCCCCTCAACGCCTCCTCGTCTACCTCTCCATTTTTGAGAGGCGTGACAATCGCCACTATTGCTCCCTTAAACATAACTCTCCTCCTTCTATTTGTTATCTTCTATGATTGCGCAATCTCCCGTTAAGGAAAAGTTTACGGCGAACCGGCAGGGTTGCATGGACAAACCTTAGTTGATGGCAATGCCCACCCTACAACTCGGCACTTTCATATAGAAATGCCGGTATCTCTTCCCCTCTGATCAGATCAGAATAGTCCTCTCTTTCCCTTATAACATAATACCGATCATCCTTTACCAGAACCTCGGGCACTTTGGGTCTTGAATTATAATTTGATGCCATGGTAAAACCGTAAGCACCGGCACTCATTACCGCAACAAGCTCTCCATTATTTAGCCTGGGAATTTTCCTCCCCTTTGCCAGAAAATCGCCCGACTCACAAATCGGCCCAACAACATCGGCAAGAAAACTTTCCCTGTCCTTCAATATAACAGGCTGAATGTGGTGATATGAATCATAGAGGCTTGGACGTATCAAATCGTTCATCCCTGCATCCACAATGACAAAGTTTTTGTCGTCGCTACTCTTGGTGTAAAGTACTCTGGAAACCAATATTCCTGCATTGCCAACGATTACCCTTCCAGGTTCAAATATAAAAGTGCACTCAATATCCTTTGAGGCATCAATAATCGCCCTTGCATACTCCTGAGGATGAGGGGGGGTTTCCTGATCATATGTAATACCGAGACCGCCACCAAGGTCAAGATATTTTATCCCGATACCCTCCTCCCTGAGAAGATATATCAGCTTCTTTAGGCGACCCAGGGCGTCCACAAAGGGAGAAATCTCTGTTATCTGAGAGCCTATGTGGCAATCTATCCCTATAATATCGACATGGTCCAGTTTCTTAGCCTGGCGGTACTCATCTAAAGATCTCTCAATGTCTATTCCAAACTTGTTTTCCTTGAGACCGGTCGATATATGAGGGTGCGTCATCGGATCAACATTCGGGTTTATCCGCAAGGAAATCCCCGCTTTTTTACCCATCCTCCCCGCGCAGTCATTTATAGCCTCAAGCTCTTGGGAAGATTCAACATTAAACATGAGTATCCCGGATCTGAGGGCATATTCTATTTCATCCGTTCTCTTTCCAACACCGGAATAAACCACCTTTTCAGGATCAACGCCTGCCTTAAGTGCGCGATACAGCTCACCCCCGGAAACAACATCCGCCCCTCCACCCTCGTTTATGAATATCCTGAGTATTGCCGTGTTGGAATTGGACTTGACGGAAAAACAGGTGATATGTGGAATGTCGGCAAAGGCTTCCTCAAAGACGCGAAAATGACGCGTCAGGGTTCTATGGCTGTACAGATAAAACGGCGTACCAAGCTCATCCGCAACCTCATCAACGGGCACTTCTTCACACCAGAGCTTATTGTCTATGTAGTTGAAGTAATCCATAGTTACACCATGAAACCTTTGAAAAACATTAAAATCCCCCTTTTGTAAAGGGGGAGATAAGGTCCTCCCCTTTTTTATTCTTTGTGCCTTTGGTACGGGTGTATTGCTATACGCCCCTACATACCCGAGTAGTTACTAATATTTAATTTCCGCAATATTCGACCCACCACTACAATAGCCGGAAGAATCACACGTCACAACTTTATAAGAATACAAACACCCGGCCTTTACGCTTGGATCATGATAACTTATACCTCTTTCCCCTTCCCTCATAAGTTTTGGATCTTTGGAGAAAAGATCAGCAATCAGAGAATATTTACGCGGACAGCCTGGACAACTGTCACCTTCTATTTCGAGTTCACTTCTATATATCTTAAATTCGGCAACATCAACATTATTTCCAGCTACACTCCAATTAAGAACAACCCCACCTTCGGTAATTTTGACACTGAGATCGGAAATCGCCGCCGGTATTTTAATCTCCGGCGGAACAGGATTGGCCTTTTTACCGCAACCAGGACAGAAGACCGTCAGAAAAAAGACCACCGTTATCAAGAAAGCAGTCCGCAATTTGTTCGTTCTAATAGTCAACTACACCCTCCTAAATTAGCTCAAAGCCATACGGCAGCCCTGAAGGGCTGCACTACATTTTGCCTTTAGCCTTTAGCCTGCTTCTCAATCTCTTTAATCCTCTTCAGAACGATTTTTCTGGCCGTACCGCCATAGCTGCTTCTTGAGTTGACTGAATCTTCCGCTGTCAAATATTTATAGACATCTTCGCCAAAACCGGGAGAAAACTTCCTAAATTCTTCGATGGACAGAGCAGGCAGTTCTTTGTTCTTCTCGATACAATAACCCACAAGACGTCCCACTATCCCGTGTGATTCCCTGAAGGGAACACCCTTCATCACTAAATAATCGGCAACATCCGTGGCCGTGGAAAACCCTCCGGCGGCGGCCTCCAGCATCCTTTCCCTGTTAAATTTCAGCTTCCCGACCATCCCCGACAAGATATGAAGGCATCCCTTAACTGTATCAACCGTATCAAAGAGCGGCTCCTTGTCCTCCTGCATGTCCCTGTTGTAAGACATGGGAAGCCCCTTCATCACGGTCAAAAGAGAAACCAGGTTTCCATAAATACGACCCGTCTTCCCTCTGATTAACTCGGCAACATCAGGATTTTTCTTCTGGGGCATGATACTGCTCCCCGTGGTAAAAGAATCGGATATCTCCACAAAACCGAACTCACCACTTGACCAGATAATAAGATCTTCACAAAAGCGGCTCATGTGCATCATCAAAAGAGAGGCATCAAAGATTAATTCGGCCACAAAGTCCCGGTCGGAGACGGCATCCATACTATTTTCAGCAATTTTTGGGAATTTCAACAGTTCAGCCACATACTCCCGGTCAATCGGAAGAGAAGTGCCGGCAAGTGCTGCAGAACCCAAAGACATAATATTGATCCTGTCGTAACACTCCTTCAGCCTATCCTCGTCCCGATGCAGCATCTCCCGGTAAGCAAGGAGATAATGGGACAAAAGTATCGGCTGCGCCTTTTGCAGGTGAGTGTAACCGGGGAGGATGGTGTTAATCTCGTTCTTTGCCACCCTCAGGATAGAAGACTTAAGAACTCCCACCAAATCCAGTATCCCCTCAACCTCATCCCTGAGGTAAAGCCTCATGTCGAGGGACACTTGATCATTTCTACTTCTGCCGGTATGGAGCTTCTCACCCGCCTTTCCAACACGATCTATAAGCGCTTTCTCAACGGCCATGTGTATATCTTCAAGATCGGGTGAATAATCAAATTCGCCAGCCTCAATATCACCCAAAATACCCTCCAGGCCGGAAACTATCTCCTTTTCTTCTTCTGGAGAAATGAGCCCCTGCATGGCAAGCATTTTACAGTGCGCAATACTGCCTTCGATATCATATCGATAGAGCCGTTTATCAAACTTAATGGAGGCGGTAAACTCCTCTACCAGCTTGTCAGTGGGCTGATTGAATCTGCCACTCCAGGGTTTTTTGTCAACCATTATTCCTACCCTTGCCTTTAGCCTTTTATTAATCGTTGTATTTTTAATCTCAACGCATTGAGCTTGATAAAACCGGTGGCGTCTTTCTGATTGTAGACTTCATCCTTATCAAAGGTGGCGATGTCCTCTCTATACAGAGAGTTTGGCGATTTTCTCCCTACCACGATACAGTTGCCTTTGTACAATTTAAGGCGGGCCGTCCCCGTGACATTTTCCTGTGTCTCATCAACCATCTTCTGCATCAGCTTCATCTCAGGTGAATACCAGAACCCATTATAAACAAGCTGCGCGTACTTGGGAACAAGCGAATCCCTCATGAGCATAACTTCTCTGTCCATGGTAATCGACTCCACCGCACGATGAGCGGCCCAGAGAACGGTACCTCCCGGTGTCTCATAAACCCCTCTCGATTTCATTCCCACAAAGCGGTTTTCAACCATATCCACTCTGCCGATACCATTGGCTCCAGCCAGTTCGTTCAGATGATCCAAGAGTTCTGCAGGGCTCATCTTCACACCATCAACCGCAACCGGGTTTCCCTTCTCAAAATTTAGCTCCACATAGGTCGGAACATCCGGGGCTGCCTCCGGGGACACGGTCAGGACAAACATATCTTCTTCCGGTTCAACCCAGGGGTCTTCCAGAGTCCCTCCCTCATGGGAGAGATGCAGAATGTTTCTGTCTTCACTGTACGGCTTTTCCTTCGTTATGGTAATCGGGATATTAAATTTTTCGGCATAATCGATCATCGATTCCCTTGAATGCAGAGTCCAGTTATCATCTCTCCAGGCGGATATGATCTTTATATCCGGATTGAGGGCCGCATATGTCAGCTCAAATCTTACCTGATCGTTCCCTTTGCCCGTGGCGCCATGGCATACGGCATCCGCACCCTCTTTCTCGGCAATCTCGATCTGCCTTTTTGCTATGAGTGGTCTGGCAAGGGAAGTTCCCAAAAGATATGTTCCCTCATATATTGCACTGGCCCGAAGAGCCGGAAAGACGAAGTCACTTACGAACTCTTCCTGCAAATTATCAATATATATCTTCCCGGCACCGGTATTGATGGCCTTTTCCTCAAGACCATCCAGTTCCTCCTTCTGCCCCAGATCGGCCGCGAAGGCAACAACTTCACAATTGTAGGTCTCAATCAACCATTTCAGGATAACCGAGGTATCCAATCCCCCGGAATAGGCCAGAACAACCTTTTTAATACCTTTCATCTAAAAAAATTCCTCCGTAAATCCCCGTTTTTCATTCTTTGTGCCTCTGTACCTTTGTCACTTTGTGCCTCCTCACATCAACATTTCCATAATCGCCTTCTGAACATGAAGACGATTTTCCGCCTGATCCACCACCACCGAGCGGGGACTGTCTATCACCTCGTCGGTTATCTCCTCTCCCCGGTGGGCGGGAAGACAGTGCATTACAATAGCATCATCTTTGGCATAACTGACCAATGCTCCATTTACCTGATAATCCTTAAACACCTCTACCCTTTCCTCATGTTCATCTTCCTGTCCCATACTGGCCCATACATCTGTATAAATCACATCGGCATCTTTCGCGGCATCAGATGGATTGCGATAGAGATTTACATTGCCTTCCTTCATTCCCCTCTCAAGAATAGCTTCATCAGGATCATATCCTGCGGGACAGGCAAGTGTGAACTGAAAGGGCAGTCTTGCAGCGGCATTTATCCAGGAGTTTGCCACATTGTTTCCATCACCGATGTAAGCAATCTTCAGGCCATCATATTCTCCCTTCTTCTCTATAATAGTAAAAAGATCACCCAATATCTGGCATGGATGCAGGAGGTCCGTTAAGCCGTTTATGACCGGAACAGTCGCATGTCTGGCAAATTCATCAACCAACTCCTGAGAAAATGTCCTGAGCAGAATACCGTCTAAATATCTGGACATTATGCTTGCGGTATCGGCAACGGTTTCACCCCTCCCTAATTGTATGTCACGCTTGCTGAGGAATATGGCCGTTCCTCCCAACTGATGCATGCCTACCTCAAAGGAAAGCCTCGTCCTCGTCGATGATTTCTCAAATATCATCCCGAGGGTTTTTCCCCTCAAAGGCGTATGGTGTTCCCCATACGTCAGCATCTTTTTCAGACTTTTGGCCCTTTCAAATATCTCACCGAAAGCAGCCTTCTCAAGATCGTAAATACTTAAAAGATCCTTTTTCATCAGTCTTTCACCACCTCATCCAGCACACGAACGACCCTGTCAATATCCTCCACTGTTACAATCAGCGGAGGAACAAATCTCAGGATATTGCCGCATGTACAGTTTATCAATATCCCCCTGTCCCTGCACTCTTTTACAATATCTTCACCTTCAATAGAAAGCTCAACACCGATTAGCAGACCTTTACCCCTCACTTCCTTGATGATGGAATTGTCTTTTTTCAGCTCGCCCAGTCTTTCAAGGAAATACGAACCCACCTTCTCACAGTTTCTCAACACTCCATCTTTAAGTAATGCCTCCATTACCGCGAGTCCAGCAGCCATCGCAAGCGGATTCCCGCCAAAGGTTGAAGCATGGTTTCCTGGAACAAAGGCGGAGGCGACCTTGTCGGTCGCCAGCATCGCCCCCACAGGAAATCCATTTCCCAAGGCCTTGGCCAATGTCATAATGTCAGGCTCAATACCATATTTTTCATAAGCGAATAGAGTGCCCGTACGTCCCATACCCGTCTGAATCTCGTCCAGGATTAAAAGGAGCCCCTTATCGTCGCAGATTTTCCTGACTCCCTGCAGATAATCATCATCGGGAATTCTTATTCCCCCTTCGGCCTGAATCGGCTCTACCATAATTCCGCAGGTCTTTTCAGTTACGGCATTTTCCAGGGCGGAAAGATCGTTGAAGGGAACATATTTGAACCCTACCGGCAGCGGGGCGAAACCTTTCTGAAATTTCTCCTGCCCCGTCGCCGCAACAGTTGCAAGCGTTCGACCATGGAAAGAGTCCTCCATGGTAATTATCTCATATTTATTCCCATCCATATTTTCATGGGCATATTTCCGGGCAAGTTTAATCGCTGCCTCATTGGCCTCTGCACCACTGTTGCAGAAGAAGACCTTGTCGGCAAAGGAGTTTTCAACCAGAAGCCCGGCAAGCTTGATCTGCGGCTCAATATAATAGAGGTTTGAAATATGGGTCAGGGTTTCTGCCTGTTTTTTGATCGCCTCTACCACACTGAGATGGGAATGGCCAAGACTGCAAACAGCAATGCCGGCAACAAAATCGAGATATTCCTTCCCATCACTATCCCAGACCTTCGCTCCCAAACCCTTCACCAAGACTATTGGAATACGTTTGTAAGTTTCCATTATATTTTTATCAGAAAGTGCTATCAGTTTTCCAGTTGTCATCCTGTCTCATCCCCTCATTATGAAAAAATCCTCACCCCGCCCTCCCCCTTTAAAAGGAAGGTTTTGAGTGTTGTCACGCTACAAAACGATCTCTGTTCCTATGCCACTGTCGGTAAAAATCTCCAGAAGTATGGAATGCTTCAGACGTCCGTCAATGATATGGGTCTTCTTTACACCACCTCTCAGCGCCTTCAGGCAACATTTTACCTTGGGATACATACCTCCCTCAATGGTGCCCGTATCAATCAACCTCTTTGCCTCATCATCATCCATGGTATTTATCAGTTGACCTTCCGTATCCAGAACACCTTCCACATCTGTCAGCAATACAAGCTTCTCTGCCTGTAAGGCTGCCGCCACCTCACCGGCAACGATATCGGCATTGATGTTATAGGTCTCACCATTATCTCCTACACCGATAGGCGCTATAATAGGAATAAAATCATCATTTACCAGCGACACAATAAGCTCTATGTTAAGTTTCTTTACTTTTCCTACGAGCCCCAGATCTATAATCTCCGGCGGCGTATCCTTTGCTTTATCGGCACTTAGGAGATATTTCTCCGCCTGAATAAGATTACCGTCTTTACCGGTAAGACCGACAGCATTACCTCCATGATGATTGATGAGGCCCACAATCTCTTTATTTACACTGCCGGCAAGAACCATTTCCACAATACTCATGGTTTCCTCATCCGTTACCCTCATTCCGTGGACAAATTTCGAGTCTTTCCCCAACTTTTTCAAAAGATTTCCGATTTGAGGACCCCCGCCATGCACCACCACGGGATTGATCCCAACATATTTCATCATGACCACATTCATGGCGAACATCTTTTTCAAGTCCTCATCCACCATGGCATTACCGCCATACTTTACAACGACGGTCTTATTATAAAAGCTGCGTATATAAGGAAGGGCCTCCAGAAGAATACCGGCCCTCTCCATAGATTTTTTAACGTTATCCATCACTCACCTTTCGCCTTCAAAACTGTAGCGCAGGGCTTTAGCCCTACCATTTACATAGCAGCCCTAAAGGGCTGCGCTACATTAAACTTTAAACTGTACGGGCGTATTGCGATACGCCCCTACTCGGAACTCTTAAAGTATATACCTGCTCAAATCTTCATCTTCTACTATATCATCCAGCTTCTCCTTGACGTAATCCGCATCAAGTACCACTTCTTTTTCACTCATATCAGGTGCGTTAAAGGAAATCTCATCAAGAAGTGTTTCCATAATAGTGTACAGCCTCCTCGCTCCGATATTCTCCGCCCTCTCATTTACCACGGCGGCAATCTCAGCAATCTCAGCAATAGCTTCCTCCGTGAAAACAATTTTTACACCCTCAGTTGCCATCATCTCTATATACTGTTTTACAAGAGCACTATGGGGTTCCGTAAGTATTCTTATAAATTCTTCCTTACCGAGGGAATCCAGTTCTACTCTTATAGGAAATCGACCCTGCAGTTCAGGAACAAGATCGGACGGCTTAGATGCACTGAAGGCACCAGCAGCAACGAATAGTATGTGATCCGTTTTCACCATACCATATCTGGTGTTTACCGTAGACCCCTCTACAATCGGCAGGAGATCCCTTTGGACACCTTCTCTCGAAACATCGGGGCCATGCGCGGAATCACTCCCGACAATCTTATCTATCTCGTCTAAAAATATGATGCCTGATTGCTCCACCCTTTCTACAGCCGTTTTGGTAACCTTATCCATATCTACCAGTCTCTGGGCCTCCTCCTGAGCCAGAATCTCCATCGCCTCAGGAACCTTTACTTTTCTCCTCTTCGTCTTCTGGGGAAATATGTTTCCGAACATCTCCTTCATATTCAAGCCCATATCCTCGACTCCCGAAGAAGAGAATACCTCAATAATCGGGCCAGTCCTGCTGTCAGATACCTCTAAATCCACAGAACGGTCATCCAGGTTGCCACTTCGAAGAAGTCGGCGCAGCTTTTCACGGGTAGTGTCCTGCTGTTCTATCTGCCCGTTATCAGCCTGCTCCGAGCTCTCATCAGTAAGGATTTCTTCAACTTTCTTTTCCGCAGGTTTGGGCGGAAGAAGAATGTCCAGAATTCTCTCTTCAGCAATCTCTGCCGCTCTGTCTTTAACGTTCTCCTGTTCCTCCAATTTCACCATGTTTACAGATAGTTCCACAAGGTCACGAATCATCGACTCAACATCTCTTCCTACATAACCCACCTCTGTAAATTTTGAAGCTTCAATCTTTAAAAACGGTGATTTGTCAAGCTTCGCCAACCTCCTGGCTATCTCTGTCTTTCCAACTCCCGTTGGTCCTATCATGATAATATTTTTGGGAGATATCTCTTCCCCCAGTTCTTGAGGAACATTCTGACGTCTCCACCTGTTTCGAAGTGCTATGGCAACAGCTCTCTTCGCATCACTCTGTCCAATAATATACTTATCCAACTCCGAAACTATCTCTCTTGGTGTCAGATTTCTTGATGACATATTTCTCCTCACTATTGTTCGAGTTTAAAGTTTAGCGTTCAAAGTTTAGAGTTCGAGGCAAACAATAACAGTATGATAGCAGATTGTTATTCCCGGCCTTTAGGCCGTCTCTTCTAATACATCAAGTTCTTCAAACGTTATTTTATCATTTGTATAAATACATATATCAGACGCAATCTTCATCGCCTCCATGGCTATCTCAGTTGCACTTAGATCCGAATATCTTACGAGTGCGCGAGCAGCCGCCAGTGCGTAGGGACCGCCCGTGCCAATCGCCATTACATTATCATCTGATTCAATGACATCACCGTTACCAGATATAATCATAAAATGTTTTTCGCTTACAGCTATCATCAGAGCCTCCAGATGTCTTAGAATTCTGTCTGTTCTCCAATCCTTGGTCAGTTCAACCGCCGCTCTCAAGAGATTCCCGTTGTGCTGTTCCAGCTTTTGATCAAACCTGTCAAACAGAGTGAATGCATCGGCAGTCGCCCCGGCAAATCCAACGATAACTTTTTTATTATACAACCTGCGAACTTTCTTAGCACCATGCTTCATTACAGTAATATCCAGCGTAACCTGTCCATCTCCAGCAACTGTTACTTTACCCTTATGCTTCACGGCTATAATCGTTGTTCCTCTTATATTCATCTACCCTCCTCTCGCCTTTGGGTGAGCTTTGTCATACATTTCCATCAGCCTTTTTACACTCACTGACGTATACTTTTGTGTCGTGGAAAGACTCTCATGACCAAGAAGCTCCTGAATAATCCTCAGATCTGCTCCCGCATCCATCAGATGAGTGGCAAATGTATGCCTTAATGTATGGGGACCAATCTTTCTGTTAATTCCACTCAGACAAACATACTTGTCTACAATTCTTCCCAAACTCCTCGGTGTTAATCTTGTACCAACCCTGCTGATAAAAAGCGGTTTTTCGACGGGATCTTCGACTTTTTTCTTTGTCAGTTCACCCCTTTTCTCAAGATAATTTTTAACAGCAGTTAGCGCATGGTCACCCACAGGAACTATTCTCTCTTTCCTGCCCTTTCCCCTGACCAACATCTGGCATTGCGTAAAATCGATGTCATCCATATTTAAACCGGTAAGTTCGCTGACACGAATACCTGACGAATATAACAGTTCCATAATTGCCCTGTTACGGAGTCCAAGTGCATCCGGTTTGAACTTTACATTCAAGAGAGAAAACATTTCGTCCACTGGAAGAAAGGTGGGTAAGTACTTATCGGCCTGAGGCGCTTGAACCATCTCAGCCGGATTGTTTTTAACTCTTCCGACGCGTTGCAGATATTTGAAAAATGCCCTGAGTGCCGCAACCTTCCTTGATATCGTAACCTTCTTGATCCTTCTCCGGTAGAGAGAACCAAGAAAGGCTCTTATCACCATATGATCAATACCAGTAATTGCTCCTTCATCATCTTTCATTATAGAAATATTATTTCTCACCAGAAATTCCCTAAACTGCCTCAAATCGGCTAAATAATTCCTACTGGTGTGTGGAGAAAGATTTCTCACAACCTCCATATGAATTTCAAAATCCTTTATTGCCTTATCCATAAAATCGCATTTCATTTAATATTATACTTGAAAGATCTGCGCCATCATACCAAAATTGTACAGAACTTTGAAAAGAGGATTCTGAGAGCGAATGCACCATGCTCAAAAAATAACAGCCACGAAAGTACAAAATATGTGGTTTCGTGGCGAAACACAATCAGTCCGCGACATTGTCAATTACGAAAGCGTCAATCACACCTCCTTATACCAACATGGTAACAACAACAGGGATTGGCAAAATTGTTATCAAACACCCTCGTACGACCGTCCCTGAAGGCTATTTTGACATAAGAAGACCCTCCCACTATTTGGGAATTCATCTCCTCAACTACAGCACCATGACCCCATTCAGGAAAGCGATGATGTGTCACCTGGTCACCAACTCGAAGATAAAGCCGCCGTATTTCCTCTTTCATGACAACTCCACCGTAAAAAGTCTGTCATTCCCGCCTGTCTGCCGTACCTGCACAGGCAGGCGTAGGCGGGAATCCATAAACGGCCAAGCACTTGAAAAGACTGGGTTCCTGTTTTCACGGGAATGATAAATTTGTGTATATTTCGAATTTTTACGAGTCCATCAAGTTTTTAGATAAGTAGGAAAAATTCATAAACATTCTTTGTGACTTGGTGGCTACCTAAACGGTAACCTACATTTTATATTTTCCAAATTCTTCCGGAGAAAGGTTTTCTAAAAATTCTTTCAATTTTTCTCCTTCTAATTTGTCTAATTTAACTTCTTTGCCTCCCAAATCCATACTCCTTGACTTCTCTAAAACCTTCTGATCTACAAATATTGGAGCATTCACCCTTAAAGCAATGGCAATCGCATCACTGGGACGGGAATCAACAACAACATTGTTCCCATTTTTAATAAGATGTATATTCGCATAAAAGGTATTATTCTTCAGATCACAAATCTCAATCTTTATTACTGTTGCATCGAGACCTTGCAGTATGTCACGTAAAAGATCGTGGGTCATCGGCCTGGAAAAACTTACTTTTTCCAGCTCGGTCGCTATGGCGCTTGCCTCAAAGAGCCCTATCCATATCGGAATGGCCCTTTTCTCCTCCATATCCTTTAGAATCACTATGGGTGTATTTGTCAAAGGGTCTATGGTTAAGCCGGTTACCCTCATTTCTATTAACATTTTCAAACCTCCTTTTCAATAAGCACTCAGCGGTCAGCAAACAGCTATCAGTATTATAAAAACAAAAAACATAATAATCAATGGTACCACTACCAGAGGTAGTGGTTTAAACTGATTAATTAAGCTGATGGCTGATAGCGGAAAGCTTAGCTTTCTTCTACCAACTCACCCCGCAAGGAATGGAGATAGGCTTTTGTAATCTTTACCGGTACGATTTCCCCGATAATGTCAGCCCCTCCCTTGAAATTGATGATTTTATGTGACCGCGTCCTTCCCATCACATCATCACGGCAATTTTTACTAAACCCTTCTACCAGGACATTCTCTACACTACTCTCAAGAGCCTGGTTCTTTTCAAGGGTATGTTTTTCCTGCAGGGACTGAACAATACTTAGCCTTCTGATTTTACTATCTGCACTTACCCTATTATCAAATTTCAAAGCCTCGGTACCATCACGTTCAGAATACTTGAAGGAAAAAAGGCCATCAAATCTGACTTCTTCCATAAGATCAACAGTCTTTTGAAAATCCTCCTCGGTTTCGCCAGGAAATCCCACAATAATATCTGAAGTAATACTTATATCAGGACAGACTTCCCTCAATCTGGCCACTCTATCCGAATAATCCGCTCTTGTATAATGTCTGTTCATTCTCTTTAAAACATGGTCTGACCCTGACTGGACGGGCAAGTGAATATGCTGGCATAATTCATCAACCTCAGTAAAACACCTTATAATATCTTCCGACAGGTCTTTGGGATTAGAAGTCGTAAATCTTATTCTCTCTATCCCTTTTATCCCGCCGATCTTCTTCAATAAAATTGAAAAACCGGGGCAACCATTTATTGTCTTACCATAAGAATTCACATTCTGACCGAGAAGAGTCACTTCCTTCACACCATAATCGGCGAGGGCAACCACCTCATTTATAATCTCCTGAATATCCCGGCTCTCTTCCTTCCCTCTCAAATAGGGAACCACACAGTAAGTACAGAAATTATTGCAACCTTGCATAACGGTCACATAGGCACTTACAGCACCATTTTGAGGTAACGCCAATATTCCCAGAGATTTTACAGATTCATGAAATGAGGTTTCTACAACCCGGGATCCGGTAGTTTCTACATATCTTATCATCTCGGGAAGGCAATGTATATTATGGGTACCAAAAACCAGATCCAGGTAGGGAGCTCTTTTGAAAAATTTTGATCTCAATTGCTGGGCAAGACACCCACCTATACCTATTATCAAATGAGACTTCTTTAATTTTAATTTCTTGAATCTCCCCAGCTCACTGTATGCCTTCTGTTCGGCCTTCTCTCTGATACTACATGTATTAAGTAGAATAAGGTCAGCCTTCTCCACATCGTCTGTCGTTTCATATCCCAGCCCACCAAGCAGTTCTATCATCTGCTCCGAATCATGGACATTCATCTGACAGCCGAAAGTTCGAAGATAGAGATACTTTTGCTTCAAGATTTTAAAATA
>JAUVKS010000084.1 GCA_030596145.1 Pseudomonadota bacterium
ACTAAGTATATCAGACATCGCCATGGTTGCCTCGGGAACGGCTACTCTGGAAACGGCCCTTATGGAAACTCCAATGATCATCATATACAAGATCTCTACCCTTTCTTATTATATAGGAAAGGTGCTCATCAATGTAAACAACATCGGATTGGTTAATATTATCGCTGAAAAAACCATAGTTCCAGAGTTCATTCAGAATGACGCCACCCCCATGAATATGGCAAAGGAGATTTCGGATATACTCACCAACAGATCAAGGATGGACAGAATCAAGCAAGAACTTTCCAGGGTAAGAGGGAAGCTTGGCAGCCCGGGTGCTGCCAGAAGGACAGCCGGGCTGGTATGTGAGATGATAATTACGAGTGAAGAGTAAAAAATGAAGAATTAAGAGTTATTCAGGGGTTATTTCTTTTCATTTTTCTTTCTTGACGGTTTCGTAAAAAGTAAAATTTATGCCCTTTTGTCATTCCCGCGAAAGCGGGAATCCAGTATTTACAGGTTGTCATGTTCGCGATTTATGGTTATATGTCTGATGTCATAACTTTTTACGACTTCATCATTCTTAATTCTTAACTCTTAATTCTCAACTGAATTTTGTTATGGAAATATTCAAACGTCTTTTAAAACTCGCAAAACCACACACAGTAAAGTTCATCTTCGCTATGCTTTGCATGCTCATAGTGGGAGTAACAACCTCCGGCCTCGCTTTTCTCGTCAAACCAGCTCTCGATGAGATATTTCTGAAAAGAGACGCCGATATGTTGAAGCTGATACCGTTAGCAATAGTAGCAATATATCTCATGAAGGGAGCCTGCAGCTACGGCCAGACGGTTCTGATGAGCCATATAGGACAGCGGATAATAACAGACCTTAGAGGAGAACTTTACAGCCATATACAGAGACAAGCCCTTTCATTCTTCACAAAAAATCCAACCGGCAGACTCATGTCTCGGATAACCAACGATGTTAACTTTATCCAGGGTGCGGTATCGGAGGCGGTGACGAGCCTCATGAAAGACTCCTTCACTATTATCTGCCTCGTAGTCGTGATTTTCTACCGTGACTGGAAACTTGCCATTGTAGCCATGTTTATTTTCCCCTTGACCATCTATCCGATAGCAAAGTTCGGTGAAAAGATGAGAAAGATTGCCACAAGCACCCAGGTAACCATGGGAAGTCTCTCATCCCTTCTACAGGAAACAATATCAGGCACCAGGATAGTAAAAGCCTTCGGAATGGAAGATTATGAAGATAAAAGGTTTGCCGTTGAAAATGAGCGACTCTTCAAACTCACGATGAAATCCGTATCTGTAAGGGCAATATCCAGCCCTTTTATGGAATTCTTAGGAGGTATTGGAGTCGCCGCGATTATATTTTATGGGGGATATCAGGTAATCAAGGGCACCTCTACACCAGGCACATTTTTTTCATTCCTTACAGCCATTATTATGCTTTACGAACCGGTTAAAAGGCTGACGAACGTCAATAACACCATTCAGCAGGGAATCGCTGCCGCCACACGTGTCTTCAATATCATGGACATAACTCCCGAAATAAAGGACAAGAAAAAAGCAATACATCTGCCATCAATTTCCAACAACATCGATATCCGAAACATTTCCTTTAGTTATGACGATACACCCATTTTAAAAAATATAAACCTCAAGATCAAAGCGGGTGAGGCGGTTGCCTTTGTCGGTATGAGCGGGGGGGGAAAGACCACCCTCGTCAATCTGATACCACGATTTTACGACGTAACAGAAGGAAGGATATTGATAGACGGTCATGATATACGTGATGTTACTATAGAATCACTGCGGGGGCAGATAGGGATCGTCACTCAGCAGACGATACTGTTCAATGATACAGTTAGAAACAACATTGCCTATGGCGACATAACAAAGTCCGAGACGGATATCATAAAAGCGGCCAGGGCGGCCAATGCCCACAACTTTATAGTTAATCTACCAAAAAAATATGACGCCATAATCGGGGAACAGGGGGCAAAGCTCTCCGGTGGAGAGAAACAGAGAGTCTCCATAGCAAGGGCCCTCCTCAAGGATGCTCCCATACTAATCCTGGATGAGGCTACCTCGTCTCTTGACACGGAAGCGGAGATTGAGGTTCAGGGTGCCTTGGAAAACCTGATGAAAGGGAGAACAACCCTGGTTATTGCTCATCGGCTCTCAACCATAAGGAACGCAGACCGGATTTTAGTTCTCGTTAATGGAGAAATCGTTGAAGAAGGAACACACGAATCACTCCTTGAGGAAAAGGGTGAATACTTCAAACTATATAATATGCAGTTTAAGAAGGAGAGTTCAGAGTTCAGAGTTTAAAGTTCAGGATTCAACTGAATGGTGGCATTGTACATGCCACCGTTTGCGGTCGGGTATAAAACCCGACCCTACAAGCCCTGCTAACGGGTGTCTTTTTACGAAATTTAAAAAATGAATTTTTTAAGGAATTACGCCACCAAAATGCTGCATGATGACAGCAAACCGAGTCTCCTGAACCCATTTCTCTTTTTTCTTTACTTATTTTCCATCCTTTACGACGGAATTATTCGTCTGAGAAACCAGATGTATGATCTGGGTCTTTTCAAAACAAAAAAGCTCGGATGCAAAATAATCAGCATAGGAAACATAACCGTGGGTGGAACGGGCAAGACACCAACGGTTATTATGCTGGCAAATATGCTAAAGGAGCGGGGATACCAACCTGTCGTACTGAGCCGAGGATATGGAGGCAAAAACAAAAATCCTGTCAATGTCATATCCGATGGCAACAACATCCTCATGAGTGCGAGTGTTGCAGGTGACGAACCGACACTCATTGCAAAATCCGCAAAGGATGTACCCGTTATCACAGGGCCAAAGAGATACCTCACCGGAAGATATGCCATGGATCATCTTGGGGCAGATCTCCTGATTCTGGACGATGCCTTTCAACACCGGTCACTTTTCAGAGATATAGACATAGTCCTTTTAGATAGCGAAAGGCCCTTCGGGAACGGATTTCTGCTACCCAGGGGATCCCTTCGCGAACCTGCAAAAGCCCTGAAGAGGGCGAACATCATTGTACTGACAGGAATTGACCGGGAAGAAGAAAAAAGAACCATTGATATCGACTTCCCTCCCACTCCGATTTTCGGCGGATACCACAGGCCGAAGGGTCTCATTAAAGGAAACAAGAATGATATTTATCCGCTCGAATACATGGAAGGGAAAAAGGTGTGCGCCTTTGCCGGAATAGCCAAACCTGAATCCTTCAGAGAAACAATAGAAACTCTTGGTGCAAAGGTGGTTGCATTCACAACATTTCCCGATCACCATAGATACACAACAGATAATCTCGAAGAGATTAAAAAATCATCTTCAAATAGTTCAGCCGAAATCACCGTCACCACGGAAAAGGACGGGATAAAATTGATTGACTTTCCAGAGTTCTTCCGTGATATCTTTCAGCTTAGAATAGAAATGGAAATAATCAACCACCACAGTAAATTTGAAGATATAATTATGTCAAAACTTTTAATATGAAAAAAACACCAACAACAAGAGCCATACTTCTAATTTTTGGCTCCATTCCGCTTACGATCCGAAAAGAAATTTTCAAAGCAATCTCTTTGCTTTACTATCGTCTCTCTTCCAGGCGCAGGCTGATTGCCCTTCACAACCTCAAGTGCGCCTACCCGGAAAAGAATATGGAGGATATAATCAGAATCGCAAAGGGAGTTTACCGAAATATCGGAATC
Source organism: Pseudomonadota bacterium (assembly GCA_030596145.1). Taxonomy (GTDB): domain Bacteria; phylum Desulfobacterota; class Syntrophia; order Syntrophales; family JADFWA01; genus JADFWA01. The sequence continues at coordinate 3,758 of JAUVKS010000084.1, forward strand.
GTGGCTGCAGAATTCTTTGAAATTCCTTCTTCAACCAGAGAAAATATCCATGACCTGGTAGAGTGTGAGGGGCTTGAAAATTACACCACTACTATGGCAAAAAATAAAGGGGCACTCCTCTTTACCGCCCACTTCGGCAACTGGGAACTTATGGCCGCATCCTTCCCCTTGCTGGCGCAACCACTTACCTTTATATACCGTCTTTTAGACAACCCGATTCTGGAAAACTTTGTCGCCTATGTGCGGACATGCAAGGGGAACAACCCATTGCCGAAGGGCGGTTCCATGAGACGAGTCCTCCGCCACATCGAAAAGAAGGAGCTTGTAGGCATACTCATCGATCAGAACATGGACTGGTATGAGGGTGTCTTTGTTGATTTTTTCGGGAGACCTGCCGGCACAACAAATGGACTGGCCTTACTCGCCCTCCATACGGGGGCACCGGTGATTCCTGCTTTTATGGTCAGGATGGAGAGCGGCAAATATAAATTCATCATAGGCAAGGAAGTCGAAATAATAAATACCGGAAATCGTAATATGGATATATTAACAAATACCCAGAACTTCACCAGAATTATCGAAGATTTTATAAGAAAATATCCTGATCAATGGTTCTGGGTACACCAGAGGTGGAAGACGAAAAGGCATCAGGTAAAACAAATATGAAAATCAGAACTTCAAAAAAAATCCCCTTTGACGAGATAGAAAATATCCTGATACGGGGAACCAACTGGATTGGCGATGTCGTAATGTGTCTTCCAGCAATTTCCGCAGTCAGGAAAACATTTCCACGCTCAAAGATCACTGTGCTGGCCAAGCCGTGGGTTGCGGAACTTTTTCATATCTGCTCCGATGTCAACGAGGTCATCCTCTTTCAAAGCCCCGGCATTCACAATGGCATTGCCGGAAAGTTTAGACTGGCAAGGGAACTGAAAAGTAAGGCTTTCGACATGGCCATACTACTCCAAAACGCCATTGAGGCCGCTATAATTACGCGACTGGCTAGCATCCCCATAAGGGCAGGATATAACTCCGACGGGAGAGGTATCCTGCTGACTCACTCAGTACACAGGACTCAAGAAATCAGAGAGGTGCACCAGATTGATTACTATCTTGAAATGATAAAGACACTCGGTTTTAATCAGGGAGAAAGAAAGGTCAATCTCACGCTGACGGATGAGTATTCCGCTATCTCGGAAGAGATTCTAAATCAGTATGACATCGGAAAGAGAGAAATCGTTGTCGGTATGGCACCTGGAGCCACTTATGGGCCGGCCAAAAAGTGGTTTCCGGAAAGGTTTGCCGCTGTTGCGGACAGGTTCATTGAAGATTACTCTGCTCGGGCAATTCTTTTCGGGAGTGCCGATGACCGAGACAGCGCAGATCAAGTTCAACAAAGTTCAAAAAACAGATTCATCAATTTAGCAGGTAAAACAAATCTTAAAGAGGCCATCTCACTGATTGTTAGATGCAACCTTTTTATATCCAATGATTCCGGACTGATGCATGTGGCAGGTGCGCTTGGAATCCCAACGATAGCAATTTTCGGATCAACAAACCCGGTAACAACATCCCCTGTGGGAGAGAACAGCATTGTCATCAGCAAAGGTGTCTCCTGTAGCCCCTGCCTCAAGAAAGAATGTCCTACCGATTTTCGATGTATGGATCTTATAGGGGTCGACGAGGTTTATGATATCGCAAAGGACCTTCTGGCGCAAAGCGCATAGAGCAAAGCGCTTTTAAAAGCAGGGGCGGGTTTTGGCCCCGCCATAAAATCTAAGGTTTCGAAATGAAAAAAAACTCCGCGGTCTTCCTGGACAGGGATGGAACGATAAATGAAGAGGTGGGATACCTGTACAGCCTCGAAAAACTGAAGCTATATCCCAACTCTTACGAAGCAATAAGACTGATTAACGAAAGCGGGATGTTGGCGGTAGTTATCACGAATCAATCCGGGGTGGCCAGGGGATACTTCAGTGAAAATTTTGTAAGGACTGTACATCTGCGCATCAATCAAATTCTTCAGGAAAATGGAGCCCACCTTGACGGGTTTTATTATTGCCCTCATCATCCTACCGAGGGAAATGGAGACTATCTAAGATCATGCGACTGTAGAAAACCTGAACCGGGAATGCTGATAAATGCTTCTGAAGAAATGGATATTGATCTGTCCTATTCCTATATGGTTGGTGACATGGCAAAAGACATAGAACTCGCAAACAGAGTCGGAATCAAGGGGATCCTTGTGAAAACGGGCTACGGAAAGAATGTAATGCCTTCCGATATCAAGCCGGCTTATATCGCTGAAGATATTCTGGATGCAGTAAACTGGATAATGCGGAATCGTGAAAAGTGAACATTCTCATCGTAAAATTGAGTGCCATAGGAGACGTAATACACACCCTCCCTTCCCTTTCAGCCTTAAGGATACTCTATCCTGATGCTGATATCACTTGGGTAATAGAAGAAGCATCCTCAGATATTATCAACGATCATCCCTACCTTGATAGGATCATCATCTCTCGCCGAAAAAAATGGATAGCTGATCTCAAAAAACTTCACAGGGTAAACAGAACAATCAAAGAAATAAAATCATTTATTCTTACTCTGAGGGAACACAGATATGACTTGGTAATCGATTTTCACGGTCTCTTCAAAAGTTCTCTCATTGTTCTTCTCAGCGGAGGTAAGAGGAAATTAGGTTACAACAGCATGCAGGAGCTAAGCGGTCTGTTTCTCAACGAAAAAATCTACGAAGATATGGGAAAACATGCAGTTGACCGATACCTCGATTTTATCCTCCATTTAGGTTTCAACGTCAAGAACAAGGAATTCTTGATTCCTATACAGAAAGCAAATGAAGATAGAGTTGAAAAGCTTCTTAAAGGAAATAACATTGACACAAAAGAGAGATTTGTGGCAGTAAATCCAATGGCTTTCTGGGAAACGAAGCTATGGGAGGATGATAAATTCGCGAGGCTGTGTGACAGAATTACAGAAGAGCTGAAGTTAAAGGTAATTTTCACGGGAAGCGACTCTTCCGGGATGATCGAACACATTCAATCACTAATGGCTTCCCCCTCTGTCAACCTGGGGGGGAAGACAACCCTTAGAGATCTGTCATACTTATACAAATTGGCATCCCTTATGATAACAACCGATTCCGGCCCCATGCATATTGCAGCAGCGATGCGTACTCCGGTGGTGGCACTTTTCGGCCCTACCGATCCCTCCCGAACGGGACCCTACGGTGAGGAGCATATGGTAATCCGCAAAGATATACCCTGCAGCCCTTGTTTTTTAAAAAAATGTGATTCAAGAAAATGTATGAAAGAGATTACAGTAGAGGAAGTTTTTCAGGCGGTAAAGGATATCGTAGATCGGAAATCGAAGGGTGGCATGGACAAACTCGTTTGTCCGTGTTAGAAAATCGAATAACGTTTTCCGTTTTACGCTTTACGTATTCCGAAAAAGAATGGAGGTTCAAGTGAAAATTTCAAGTTCCATAAAGTTAACTGTGCTTCTTGCTGTTTTGGCAATTCTTTTCTTAGGCACTTATGCCTATGCTGACGGAAACTCTCCTGACGCAGGTTCCGTAAGTGACCGGCTATTTACAGAATCGGGTATCATTACAGGTTTCGGAAGTGCAAGTATTAATGAAGGTGACTATGAAACCATCCTATTGATCTGGCATCTTGGTATCGATCTGAAGAAATTCTTCCCGAAACTGGAAACCCACAAGGGCAAGCTTTCCTTTTATCTTGAACCGCAGAT
>JAUVKS010000180.1 GCA_030596145.1 Pseudomonadota bacterium
ACGATCGAGAGATTCCTTAACCACGTCATCCCTGAAAGCATTATTCAGAGAAATCGCATGGGTGGTTGGCGGGATATCAGAGGTATTGACCTGATTCAACTTGTCGATATATGTCAGTATGTCATTGAGCTGAGATGTAAATTTCTCCTGTTCCTCCTCACTGAAGTGAAGCCTTGCCAGATGCGCCACATGCCCTACCTCTTCCTTTGTTAACATGAATCCTCCAAATTCAAATTTCGAGTAGCGCAAGACTTTAGTCTTGCCATCTTCGTGCAGGGTTAAAGCCCTGTGCTACAGTCACTTCTGATAGCTATAGCTTGACGCTTATATTAAAACACCGGCCAGAACGGCTTAATCTGTTTAATAACCGTTTCAATAATTCTGTCTATCGAACTGTCGGCTCCCTCTTCTGTCTTTGCCAGTTCGTCCTCGCTTACACGAGTCTCCCCACACATTTCATTCAACACCACCTTTGCCGATTCGGTAATTCCGGCAATATGGTAGCCGCCCTCAAGGGTTGCGACAAATTTCCCGCCACAGCAGCTATCGGCAATATCCAGAAGTACACGGGTCAACATGCCGAACCCCTCGGGAGTAACCTTCATTCCCCCAAGGGGGTCCTTGTAATAGATATCAAATCCTACCGAAAGCATGATCATATCGGGCTTGAACTCAAGGGCAACCGGTTGGAGAATCCGTCTGAAAATTCTTAGATATTCACCATTCCCGGGGCCGCTTCTGAGCGGAACATTTATCGTATAGCCCTCTCCGGCTCCCCTGCCGATCTCCTGAACGCTGCCTGTACCGGGATAGAAAGGATATTGATGTGTCGAAAAGAACAGAATCCGGGGATCTTCATAGAAGGAGTGCTGTGTACCGTTTCCATGGTGCAGATCCCAGTCAACGATGAGTATCCTCTCCATATTGTGATTGTTTATCGCATGCAACGCGCCGATGGCAATATTATTAAATATGCAGAACCCGGCCGCACGGTTTGGCCCGGCATGGTGTCCAGGAGGCCGTATAAAAGCGAAGGCGTTGTTTACCTCTCCCTTGACCACGCTGTCTATGGCATTACACAGCCCACCGACCGCCAGCTTGGCCGCGTCATAGGATTCCGGCGATGTGGACGTATCGGGATCGAGTGATGTATGGGCCTTGCCGGCTGTAGCGGCAACCTGTTCTATGTAAGAGGACTGGTGGATTACTTCTATCTCTTCATGAGCAGCATGTCGGGGTTCGATTTCGACAAATTTCCCCTGCATGTCGGGGGACTCAATCATCTCATACATCGCTTCCAGTCTTTTGGGTGTTTCCGGATGATAGGCACCGGTTTCATGATTCAGGTATCTGTAATCCTTTACAATTCCAGTTTTTGAAGCCATTTGACACCTCCATATTGTTGAGGTTGAAAATGAATATATGAATGGACACTTTTGAGAATTTTTAGCACACAATTTTAGGAAAAGCAAAAAGTTTTGGAATAGCCCAACTTCTCAAAAACCGTTGACAAATATAGAAAACCATATATATTCCTTCGTAAAAAGACCAAAAGGATTGTACCATGTTCGGTATCGGCATGCCTGAACTCATAGTCATACTTGTTGTGGCACTGATTGTCATTGGGCCCAAAAAACTCCCTGATGTTGCCAAAGCCCTGGGAAAGGGTTTTTCTGAATTTCGAAAGGCCACGGAAAGCGTTAAGGAAACCCTTAACGTAGATGAAATCAAGGATGAAGTGGACGACATAAAAGACTCGCTTTTATATGGCACAAGCGACGAAGACGAAAAGGACACCTCGCCTGAAAAAGAGGACAAATCGAGGCACAAAGACACAAAGTGATATTCTTTTTCTTCTTCCTTTGTGCCTCTGTGCCTTTGCTACTTTGTGCCTTTACCACACGTATAAAAATAAACAAAGTTCGTTACCTGAGGGTAAGGAAATTTTTCCCACTGCCCGTATGGAATATTATTAATGGATAACACCATAGAAGAAAAACAACCGTTCACCTCCCATCTGGAGGAATTGAGAAAAAGGCTCATATACAGTCTGATTGCTATAGGTGTCTGCTTTTTCATATGCTTTGCCTTTAAGGAATGGCTATTCAAAATTCTCACCTTACCACTTGTAGCCGTACTTCCTGAAAACAGTTCCATGATATTTACCAACCTTCCGGAGGCCTTTTTTACTTATCTAAAGGTATCCTTCGTGGGAGCTCTATTTCTTTCGAGCCCATTCGTATTATATCAAATATGGGGTTTTATATCCCCGGGGCTATATTCCTCGGAGAAAAAGTATGCTTTTCCTTTTGTCTTCTTCTCTACAATCTGCTTCGTTGGGGGTTCTCTGTTCGCATATTTTACCGTCTTCCCTATCGGGTTTAAATTCTTTGTCAGTTTCTCCACAGAATCCATAAAACCGATGCTCTCAATAAGGGAATTTCTCTCCTTCTCATGCAAACTTCTCCTTGCATTTGGAGTCATTTTTGAACTTCCCGTCTTTATGTTCTTCATGGCCCGAATTGGTCTGGTAAACTCCAGGATGTTATCCTCCAAGAGGAAATATGCCCTGTTGATTACATTCATTGCCGCCGCCGTGCTGACCCCTCCCGACGTTGTCACCCAAATATTGATGGCCATACCAGTAATGCTGTTGTACGAAATAAGCATCTGGGTAGCAAGATTAGGAGAAAAGAAGGTCACAAATGATGAAGAAAAAGAGGAGAACAAAGATACAGCATAATGGACGCGAAAGAATCTTTACTCAGAAATATTAAAAAATGGAGAGCCAAAAAGGGCTTCACTTTGAGGAAAATCTCTCTGGGAGTATTATTTCTTTTCATCATCCTTTCCCTGTTTGGAAGCGGTTTCCTGTACATCGTGGTAAGGAACTTGCCGAGCATCGCCGCCCTCAAGGATTATAGGCCAAGTATAATCACCAGGGTTTATTCCGACGACAATCAATTGATAGATGAATTCTACATGGAGGACAGAAAGGTTATCCCAATCACCCAGGTCCCCAGGGTTGTTATACAGGCCTTTGTTGCCGCAGAAGATGCAAGATTTTTTCAACATGAGGGCGTAGATCCTCACGGCATACTAAGAGCTTTCTACAAAAATCTGATGGCCGGAAGGATCGTGCAGGGAGGGAGCACGATAACCCAGCAAGTGGCTAAATCACTCTTCTTATCACCCCGAAAAAGTTATATTAGAAAGTTCAAGGAAGCGATTTTAGCCTATCGGATAGACAAATATCTTAAAAAGTATGAAATTTTGACTCTCTATCTGAACCACATTTATCTCGGACATGGTACGTACGGGATAGAGGCTGCATCACAAAAATATTTCGCAAAAAGTGCGGCGGATCTTACCCTTGCCGAGGCAGCCCTCTTGGCTGGTCTGCCCAAAGCACCCAGCAGGTATTCCCCTTACTTCCACCCCGAGAGGGCCCGTCAGAGACAGCAGTACGTCCTGGGCAGAATGACCGAAGACGGATACATAACCCAGGAGGCAAATGAAGAAGCGATAAACACCCCTCTCACTCTCAAACAATCGAAACAAAGAGGGAAAATAGCACCCTACTTTACCGAAAATGTTCGCAGGTATATTCAGACGAAGTACGGAAGCAACGTTCTATATCGAGAAGGACTTGAGGTTTACACCACCCTAAATATAGACATGCAGCGGGCTGCACGGACTGCCGTGGAAAGAGGCCTTCGGGAGTTAGACAAAAGACAGGGATATAGGGGCCCCCTAAAGAAAATTTCGACGGAGGAATTTGATTCCTTCCTCGAAAAAATGAACGAAGAAATAGAAAAAAGACCATTGGTAAAAGGAAATATCATAACTGCTCTTGTTGTCGATATCAACAGCGAGAAAAAAAATGTATTACTCCGGGTCGGCGAATATAGTGGAATCATGTTCTTAAATGACATGTCCTGGGCCAGGATACCGGATCCAGATGTAGCTCCGGGCAGCGTCAAGATCAGAAATCCCGCAGACGTTCTTAACATCGGTGACATCGTTCAGGCACGAATCCTTGAAATATCAGAAACGGAAGAACCACATCTGAGACTGGCCTTAGAACAGGAACCTGTTGTACAGGGAGCACTCCTTTGTATAGATGCGAAGTCAGGTGAAATTAAGGCTATGGTAGGAGGAAGGGATTTTAAGAAAAGTGAATTCAATCGCGCGACACAATCGAGGAGACAGCCCGGATCTGCCTTCAAACCACTCATCTATACAGCCGCCTTTGACAAAGGGATGACCCCGTCAACCATCGTTATGGATTCGCCAATTATTTTTAAAGAC
>JAUVKS010000045.1 GCA_030596145.1 Pseudomonadota bacterium
TGAATTCGATATGCGTTCAGCAGTTTCTTCGTCCTGCGAGTATCCTCAGCCGCAATAAGCTTGACTTCTTTTAGAACTTTTAGTGACCGAAGGGTTATATCCTCCAGATTCCCTATAGGAGTTGAAACAATATACAATATCCCTTTCTTCATGGCTTAGAGTTTAAAGCTTAATACGCCAGATCAAATGCATTTTTGATTAGTTCTACCTTATAGCACTCAGGTAGCATTTTAACTGCCACAACATCAAATCTTGCATGGCAACCCAAAAGCTGCTTCTCTTTTAAATAATTTAGGGCTATTTTTGAAATCTTCTTTCTCTTGTTCAGTCCTATTGATTCCTGTGGATAGCCGTATTTAGCCGATCTCCTGCTTCTGACCTCAACAAATACTAAGACCTTTCCATCTCTTGCAACAATATCAATTTCTCCGAAAACACACCTGTAATTTCTCTCAACAATCCTGTACCCTTCTTTTTCCAGATAATCAATCGCAATGTCCTCACCCAGCTTACCTGTCTGAATCCTGTCTGTAGCCATAAGTGTACGTTTCATATAGTAAAAGTTCACTACAGAGAACGCTGAGCACACAAAAGAATAAATAGTTATTCATAAAATGAAAGGGTGTGTTCCAATTTTAGTGTTATCTCTGCGTTCTCAGCAACCTCAGCGGTAAATGCTTACTCCTTTATCCCCTTAAAAGATCTTCTATGAATTTTACAACACCTATATTGTTTTATGGCTTCTCGATGTTCTTTAGTGCCATAACCCTTATTCTTAAGAAAATTATACTGTGGGAATTGACGATGATATATTTCCATTATCCTATCTCTGGACACCTTGGCAATAATAGAAGCAGACGCTACCGAGATGCTTAGAAAATCTCCTCTGATAATGGTTTGCTGCGGGATGGGTACATCTATACTGTTTATGCCATCAATAAGAAGATAATCGATGGTAAGGGAAAGATCCAAAACTGCCTCCTTCATAGCCACCAGAGTTGCCTGAAGAATATTTATAGCATCAATGACAGGCGGCTCCACAACACCTAACCCGATTGAAAGAGCATCCCCCATTATTATTTCATATAATCTTTCCCTCTTTTGGTGAGAAAGCTGTTTCGAATCACGAATTTCTCCATTTTTATAACCGGTGGGAAGAACTACGGCTGCTGCTACAACAGGACCTGCCAAAGGTCCCCTTCCTGCTTCATCAACACCAGCCACAACCTTAAAACCGCGGCGATGCGCACTCAACTCAAAACTGTACATAATCATTAAGTGTCTAAAGTTTGAAGTGCCTAAAGTGAGCTAAAGTTAAAATGACCAAAATCCCTAACTTTAGGCACTTTAGTTCACTTTACACTTCAAACTTCTTTAACTTTAGCTCACTCTCTACCTTCTGTCAGCTTCCTTTATCCTCGCCTTTTTGCCTCTGAGCCCTCTCAGATAGTACAACCTGGAACGTCTCACTTTTCCCCTGCTCACCACCTCTATCCTGTTTATTATAGGAGAATGGAGGGGAAACGTTCTTTCAACTCCTACACCGTAAGAAACTTTCCTCACAGTAAAACTTGCCAGGCTGCTTCCTCCCCTTTTCCTTATTACAACCCCCTCAAAGACCTGTATTCTTTCCTTCTGACCTTCTACAATTTTCACATATACCTTAACGGTATCACCAGACTTGAAATCAGGAATATCTAATCTCATCTGTTCTTTTTCAATCATTTCGATTTCATTCATTTTTTATCTAACTCCTCCTCAATATTAACATTATCGCTTTGTAATTAGCTCATAGTGGAAACAACAGCCCATAAAGAAAGACCTGGCATATTTTACTACTTCTCCCCCAACAATCTGTCCAATACAATGGCAACTGCAGACCGGACAGATAAATGGTTATAATTCGAAGGTCCTCTGATCGGTTCAAGAAAAAAATCTGCATTATCCATCAGTTCCCTGGCGATACCCCAACCGGTCCCAAAAACCAATAGACAAGAATCCGCACTTCCTGCTATGCTTTTTTTCAACCCAGCAAACCCTATCAACTTCTCTCTAAGTCCGGCACCGGTTGCCACAAGCTTGATCTTGCTCTTCGATTCTGCCGAGATGTCCCTCAATACATCATCCAAACTATTTTCCAATTTAATGATGTCAACTGCCTTCCTCCTCAATGGATTATAAGAAGCACCATAGCCTCTTTGCCAGTGCTGGATTATTCGTTCAACCAATTCTCTCTGTTCATCAACCGGCGTGACTATATAAAATCGCTTAACTCCGTAGGTTTTAGCCGATCTGGATATATCATGTATATCCATATTGGTAACTGAGGTCGTAACGACATCCCCTTTTTTATTATAAACAGGATAATGTAAAAGAGCGATATAAATACGATCAAATCCCATTGTGACTAAACCGTCAAGAGTGAACTAAAGTTAAAGAAGTTTGAAGTGTAAAGTGAACTATTTCATCCCCAACTCTCTGAGTACCACCCTGTCCTCCTCCGACAGATTTACATTTTTCAACAAATCGGGCCTTCTCATAAAGGTCCTCTTAAGAGATTCCCTACGCCTCCACTTATTAATCTCCTTATGATTTCCTGAAAGCAGCACCTCTGGAACCTTCCACCCTCTATGCTCTCTTGGACGCGTATAATGAGGATACTCCAGAACACCTGTTGAAAAAGAATCAAGTAAGGCAGATTTACTATTACTCAAAACCCCGGGAACGAGGCGGGAAACTGCATCAACCACAACCATGGCCGGCAACTCCCCTCCGGTCAGGACATAATCACCTGTGGAAATCTCTCCATCCACAAGATTTTCTCTTACCCTTTCATCTACACCCTCATAATGACCACAAATGAGAACAATTTGAGAAAATTGAGAAAGCTCTTCCGCAATTTCCTGATTAAAGGTTTCACCCTGTGGTGTGAGGAGGATAATCCTTGTGCCTGTTCTCACTGGAACTACAAATTTCAACGCCCTGGCTATAGGTTCCACCTTCATAACCATCCCGCCGCCGCCGCCATAAGGATAATCATCAGTAACCCTGTGCTTACCCTCGGCAAAGCTACGGATATCATGAAGATTTATCTCTATCAATCCTTTTTCTTGAGCTTTTTTCAAGAGGCTGTAACCGAAAGGGGACTCAAACATTTCAGGAAAGAGAGATAATATATCAAACCTCATTGTTCACTACAAACCTTCAAGCAATCTAACAACCATCCTACGATATTCTATGTCTATTTTCCGAACCACATCAGCTATCGCGGGCAAAAGAATCTCCCTTTCTCCACCGGCGCACACATAAACATCGTTACCTCCTGCGGAAAAAACCCTCTCAATCCTGCCAAGAACTTCTCCATCTTCAGTAACAACCTCAAGCCCCACGATATCCCGCCAGTAATACTCACCCTCGGGCAACTCTTCCAGTTTTTCAGAAGGCATCAAAATCTCACATCCTACCAGTTCATTCGCAGCATCAACATCATCTACACCCTCAAATTCAAGGAAAAAGTACTTCTTATTAATTTTTATGTCTTTTATCTTCTTGAGGTGCACTTTCTGCTTTCCATGCCTTACAAAGACCTTTTCCAGTGATTTAAGTATCGAATCCGACTCCAGATACGAAACCACCTTCATACGACCCTTGAGCCCATGGGTTTTAACAATCTTGCCTATTTCAAGAAGATCCATAAACTAATAGATTGAGACCCTCGCAAAACATCCCCTTTTGCCCAATCTCTGTGTCAGATTCATCCACCGCAGGCAGACTCAAAATACTCCGTGTATTCCTGCGGTTAAAATCCTCACCTTCCTTTACCTTGAACAAAATTGAACATTTTGCAAATGTCTCAGATTTTTACTCAATAATCTCCAAAACTGTCCTTTTACGAATCTTGGCCGATGCTGCGCTCAATATTGTCCTCATAGCCTTTGCGGTTTTTCCTTGCTTGCCAATGACCTTGCCCAGGTCTTCCTTTGCAACCTTCAACTCAATCACAGAAGTCCTCTCACCTTCCACCTCTGCAACCTCTACTACTTCCGGATTGTCTACCAATGCTTGAGCAATGTACTTGATCAAATCTTTCATCATAACAACCTCCACTGATTTCTTGTAAGTTAAAACCTCTGATGAACAGCAACTTGAGCAAAACTCGAAGCAACTACTTGACGTCAGGCTGCCTTGATTTCTTTCAGCTTAGCCATGACCCCTTTCTTTTCGAGCAACTGAGAAACGGTTAACGTCGGCTTGGCACCCTTCGACAGCCAGTCAATAATCCGATCTTCTTTAAGAGTAACCTCTGCCGGATCTTTTTTGGGATCATAATTTCCAACAATCTCAATAAACCTGCCATCCCTCGGGGATTCAATATCAGCAATAACAATTCTGTAAAAAGGTTTCTTTTTTGCACCCACTCGCGCCAATCTTATCTTCACTGCCATTTACTACTTGTCACCTCCCGAAAAAATATTCTAAGATAATCTTTTTAGTTAACACATATTTTACCTTATTAAAAGGGTAAATTGCCCCTTCTCAAAGATTTCATACCACCCTTTGTCATCTTCTTCATCATCTTTCTCATTTCAACATAATTCTTTAACAATCGGTTAACATCTTGAACCGCTGTACCGCTTCCTCTGGCAATCCTTTTTCTCCTCCGTCCATCTATGACCCGGTAATTCAAACGCTCCTTTACGGTCATTGAATCAATAATGGCCGTCACCTTAACCAATTCACCTTCATTAACATTCACATTCTTCAATGCCTTCATTTTGCCAGATCCGGGAAGCATACCCAGTATATCCTGCAAAGAACCCATTTTCCTTATCTGAATCAACTGGCTTCTGAAATCCTCAAGGGTGAAGGAGTCCTTCCTAATCTTCTTTTCCAGTTCCCGCGCTGTTTTCTCATCAAATGTGGTTTGAGCCTTCTCGACCAGGGTCAAGACATCGCCCATTCCGAGAATCCTCGAGGCCATACGTTCCGGGTGAAACATTTCGAGGGCATCTATCTTTTCGCCCACACCGATGAACTTTATTGGTTTTCCCGTCACCGCCCTTACTGACAATGCCGCACCACCCCGAGCATCACCATCCATCTTTGTTAGGATCACACCATCAATATCTAAAGGCTCGTCAAACTTCCCTGCCACCGATACCGCATCCTGGCCGGTCATGGCATCCGCAACCAGGAGTATTTCCGATGGATCTACCGCAGCCTTTATCCTTTCCAGTTCATCCATCATCTCATTGTCAATATGCAACCTTCCTGCCGTATCGATGATCACAGCATCGTAACCGTTTTTACCCGCTTCTTTAACAGCCTCAGTACAAATCATGACGGGATCGTCCAAACCTTTCGAATCGTAAACATCAGCACCGATCTTCTCCCCAAGAACCCTCAACTGGTGGATGGCTGCCGGTCTGTAGACATCTGCTGGTACCAGACAAATCTTTTTCCCCTTATCTAACAATAAACGTCCAAGCTTGGCCGCTGTTGTCGTCTTGCCACACCCCTGGAGACCGACCAGCATAATGGGTGCAGGAAATCTACTGGCAAGCTTTAACTGGCTACTCTCCCCCCCCATCAGCTCTACAAGCCTATCATTAACGATTTTCACAACTTGCTGGCCGGGAGTAATACTGTCAAGGACTTCCTGCCCTACCGCTCTTACCCTGACATCCTCAATGAATTTCTTGACCACTTTGAAATTCACATCTGCTTCAAGGAGCACCATTCTGATCTCTTTTAATGCATCCTTGATATTTTCTTCGTTCAGACTGCCTCTTCCCTTTAGCTTTTTAAAGATCTCTTCCAGTTTTCCAGTAAGACTTTCAAACATGTTCCATTCTCTTTTGGGGTTTCAACTTTAAACTTTGAACTATTCCTTATCCTTGACAACCAAGCACTTAATCCATCTGACCTTCTTATCCAAGTCTGCTGCCACCTCTTTTGCATCCTTGCTGGTTTCAAATCCTTTCAGCCGGACACGAAACCATTTCCCTTTTGAATTCAATTCAATCAAATCAACTTTGGGACTGTAACCCATATCTAACAATTTTCCATGAAGTGTCTCTGCCTTCTTTTTATCCTTGAAAGAGGCTACCTGTACCATATATTTCCCCTTAACAGGAGGGTTCTTTTCTTTTTCCTTCCTCGACTCTTCCCTTTTTCTGGTCAACGTATCATAAAAGGTAAGCTTAAAATCGCTTTCTTCTTTCTTCTTTGCCTCCTCAACATCGATCGGCCTTTCGGCAATCTTCTGCTTTTTAATGGCTGGGATAACTATTTCGTTCTTCTTAGTGTAGCTTTCAATATTCTGACCAACTTCAACGCCAAAAATAAAGGCAAAAAATAAAAAAAGAGAAATCCCGAAGATAAACAAAATCAAGCCCAGTTTACCCAGCTTGAACTCAAAATCTCTTAACTTTCGGGAAGACATCTGCTTTCCTCCGGTTTAGCTGGTTTGGTTGGTTTCATTAGTTGGGTTGGTTAAGACAATGAAACCAACTAACCAAAACCTCACATTCTCTCCGGAGCCGAAACACCCAATAGTCTCAAAGCGTTTTTCAGTACTGTACGGATAGATTTAACCAGAAAAAGCCTTGCCATGCTTAAGCCTGGGTCGTCGGAAATTACCCTGTTTTTATTATAATAGCTATGAAAAAGAGAGGCAAGCTCGTTCAGATAGAATGTAAGCCTATGAGGCTCGAGCACCCTCGCGCTTCCTTCAACCACCTCTGGGAATCTGGCAATCTCCTTGGTTAAGGTAATCTCCTCCGGAAGGGTCAGAAACTTTAAATCTATATCACCAAAGCCGGGAATATTATAATCTCTCTCATGAGCCAATCTCATGATGCTGGATATCCTGGCATGGGCATATTGAACATAGTAAACAGGATTCTCATTTGATTGTTCTTTCGCAAGCTCCAGATCAAAATCAAGGTGGCTGTCTGATCGTCTCATCAGAAAATTATATCTTGCCGCATCTCTTCCCACCTCATCGACAACTTCCCTCAAGGTCACAAACTCTCCACCCCGCGTAGACATAGATACAGGTTTCCCAGCCCTCAAGAGGCTGACCAACTGCACCAGAATAATCTTCAAGGCTTCTTTCTCCTTACCAAGAGCATGAATTCCGGCATACATCCTGGGGATATAGCCATGATGATCAGCCCCCCAGATATCTATAACCGTATCGAAACCCCTTGAATACTTGTCCCGATGATAGGCTATATCGGCGGCAAAATAGGTCGGTTCTCCATTTTCCCTGACCACCACCCTGTCCTTCTCATCACCAAAATCCGTTGTCTTGAACCAGAGGGCATTCCCTTCCTCATAGATAAACCCTTTTTCCTGAAGCTCTGCAAGCAATTTAGTAACGCCATCATCCTTATAGAGTTCTTTCTCGCTGAAATAACAATCAAAAACCACACCGAATGTATTCAAATCTTCTTTTATTCCATACAGGATAGAATTGACGGCATAATCGGTAAAAACTTTCATGGCATCTTTCTCACCCTTTGCAAGATACTCATCACCATACTCTTTAAATATTTCTCCGGCCAGCTCTTTGACATATTCCCCCTGGTAACATTCGGGGGAAAAATCAATTTCCTTTCCCAACAACTCCAGATAACGGAGAAGAACAGATCTTCCCAAAACATCCATCTGAGTACCCGCATCATTAATATAATACTCCCTGAAGACAGAATACCCTGTCGACTCCAAGATATTAGCAACAACATCACCGATGACAGCGCCCCTTGCGTGTCCTATGTGAAGCGGCCCGGTCGGATTGGCACTAACGAATTCTACCTGTACTTTTTTGCCTTTTCCAAGATTAGATCCCCCATAACGATCACCCATCTCATCCACTTCTTTTAAGAGGGCAAACCACATACTTTTTTCAATAAAAAAATTAATAAAACCGGGGCCGGCGATTTCTATTTTAGCCAGCATATTATTGCTATCGTGGATATTTTCGACAATCTGCTCCGCTATTTTACGTGGATTTCTACCCTGGCTTGAGGCAAGCACCATGGATGCGGTACACGAATAGTCACCGTGGGATTCTTCCCTTGGAATCTCCACTTCTATAAAAGGAAGCTCCCCTATCTCTAATATCCCTTTTTCGGAACAGGTTCTAATTGAATTTTCCAGTAATTCAATTAACTTCTTCTTCATTTAAAAGCCTTTTCTATTGCTGAACGTTGAATGCTTACCTATATTATACTAAAAAAGTTGGCCAAAAGGCCAACCCGCCTGTAAGGAAATTATCGTAATAATGCTTCGAGCATCGAAGGGTACTTTTCCAAAGCTCTTCGCTGTCATTCATCAGAGCTCTGAATTTTGAGATTTTCTGCCTTTACTTAACCGTGTAAAACATTAAAGTGGTGAACGGTTAATTTTCTTTCTCCCTCTTCTCTGCTTCATCAATATCCTTATCCTTTATGGAAAGATCCCTTGTGAAATCAGGGCAGATAACCATTCCAAAAGAATCCGTTGCAACAGAAAATCTTTTCTGACAGTTTTCCCTCCAAGCACATATTGAGCAATATCTCTTTTCCGTCCCCATTATCGCCTTGGCAACCTCCCGATTTTTATATTTCCTAAACGTTTACTACTAATATATTTATAAGATTTTGAAGTCAAGAAATTTTGACATTGGCTAACACAAGATACAATCGTAAAAAGTCTGTCATTCCCGCGTAGGCGGGAATCCATAAACGGCTAAGCACTTGAAAAGACTGGATTCCCGTTTTCACGGGAATGACAAAATTGTGTATATTTCGACTTCCAAGTAACTTAAATTCGCAAATGTATTGTGCGTAGCGTTGCCCCTCCGTGGGCAACATGTTAACGCAGGACACATACGGGTGGGGCACAGAGGCCCCAAGCTACGTTTTTTAAACAAGTTATCTCCCATAACGATGCCGCAAGGTGACATAGTGGAGTTTTTTGCGAAACCATCACTGCAAACGGTGATCTTTCCAGAAAAGCATGTTGGTTCGGTTCGCGAGGGTCGGCGGATCGAAATCTATTCTATGCGTTCTTTCACCCGGCCCTCCACCACTGGTTGTAATATAGAGATCTGGGGGTAACCCTCCCCCTGGTTTTAATGAAATAACGGGTATTGATGGAAGTCCCGACCCAACGATCATATCTCGGTCACCGGATTCCGAAAGCATCCCTCCACCGGTAACATAGTCTATTCCATATAATTTTGCATCTCCTCCATACGCACAGGGATCACCACTTTGATCGGGCATAAAAGTAGTAAAATAAACAACACCGCCGAAAACTACAGGATCCGCCAGCATCTTTTCACCACCGCCGGTGAAGTTTATGTACCATCCCGGGTTGGTGGATGAATCATCGTATGTGCTGGATGTAATGTTTTCCAGATTACTGATTCCGTAAATGCTTGTACGATTGTCCTTTACGGCATAGAACTTCTCCTGCGCATTGGCTGCCGTGGGATCTGTTTTATCTCCCGTTCCCCAGTAAACCCACAGATTGCCCTTTGAGTCCTTCGCAACGGCGGCAGATGTGAAAATAGGTCTTATAACTCCACTTGATGATTGGAATAGTATGCCCCCACTCCAACTGGACGTACCGCAGGAAGACCCATCATCAGCAGTACAAAATGTAAATCTCCACCTATTGCCCCCTAAATCGCCGACATAAGCGGTATCGATAAAGCCATCGTTATCCGTATCAACAATAGCAGGAGGAGCAGGAATGCTGTAATCCATGTTTGAGTCATCTGCCTGTGTAAAGCTCCATAAAATGTCTCCGCTGCTCAAATCCACGACATAGAATCCCTTACCCCTCGTATCACAGCTTCCACCACCCGTACAGTCAGAGGCATTATAACCACCACCCATGAAACCGACCCATTTTTCATTACCATTTATCTTCACCCTGCCCGTGTAAACCTCGCACCATGGATCACCCAGATATGGCGCCTGTGAGGCTGTGGGGTTTATACGCCATTTATAAACAGGGTTCAACGGATTTGTCACATCAAAGCAAT
>JAUVKS010000082.1 GCA_030596145.1 Pseudomonadota bacterium
AAGATGAGCGGAAGCGGGAATGATTTTATACTGATCGACAACAGGGACAATGTGCTTTCCGTTGCGAACTTAGAAGAGTTTGTGAAAAGGGTGTGTGAAAGGAAGATTTCGGTGGGAGCGGACGGTTTGATTGTTATAGAGGACTCCGACAGGGCCGATTTTCGCTGGCGCTTTTTCAATGCCGATGGAAGCGAGGTGGAAATGTGTGGGAATGGGGGCAGATGTGCCGCCCGTTTTGCCTTCATTTTGGATATTGCTAAAGAAAACCTTTCTTTCGAAACGAAGGCGGGCATAATCGATGCTGAGGTAAAGGAGGATGTGGTTAAGCTGAGATTGACCGAACCCTACGATCTGAAAATTGACTATTCTATTCCTGTCCAGGATGATTCATACGAAGTAAACAGCATAAATACAGGCGTTCCGCATGTGGTGCGCTTTGTTGATGATCTTGATTCTTATGATGTGTTTAATTATGGTCGGTTGATTCGTTATCATGACGAATATCAACCTGCGGGGACGAACGCAAATTTTGTCCATGTCATAGACGGGAATACTATCAGAGTAAGAACTTATGAAAGGGGTGTTGAGGATGAAACGCTGGCCTGCGGTACCGGTGCCGTGGCATCGGCATTGATATCTTCCTGGAAGGGTCTGGTTGATTCACCCGTAGATGTTCGGGTAAAAAGTGGCGAGACATTAAAGATATATTTCGAGAGGACGGATAGTGGATTTGAGAAGGTTTATTTAGAGGGAAGGACCAAAGTAGTATACCATGGTCTCCTCTGGGAAGAGGCGTATGAATAACAAAGTTTAAAGTTTCAGGTTTCGAGTTCTAAACTATAAACTTAATAAGGAGGAGTGCAGTGCAGATAGCTGAAAGATTGACCAAGATTCCCCCATATCTTTTTATGGAGTTGAGAAAAAAGATAGCAAAGGCGAAGGCCGAGGGTGTGGATGTTATAAATCTCGCCATCGGCGACCCTGTGGAGCCGACCCCCGATGGTGTTATTGAAGAACTTTATCTGCGGGCAAAGGACCCTGAAAATCACTGTTATCCAACAGATGAGGAAAAGGGTATGATCTCTTTCAGGGAGGAAATTGCCCGCTGGTATCTGGAAAGATACGGTGTTTTGTTGAATCCCGACGATGAGATCCTTGGTCTCATCGGTTCCAAGGAGGGTTGCCACCATTTTGTTTTAGGCAGGATAAATCCCGGGGACATCGTCCTGATGACGGATCCCGGTTATCCAGCTTACAGGTCAAGCATACTTATGGGTGGGGGAGAGCCCTATTCCATGCCAATCCTGGAAGAGAATGATTATCTGCCAGTATTTGAGGATATCCCCGCCGATATCGTTAAGAGGGCAAGGGGAATGTTTCTGTGTTATCCCAATAACCCCACCGGTGCCTGTGCCACGAGGGATTTTTTTGATCGTGTAGTAAAATTTGCGAAAGAGAATGACATTGCCGTATGTTATGATAATCCTTACAGCGAAATAGTATTTGATGACCAGGAGAGATTGAGTTTCCTATCTGCCGAAGGGGCGAAAGATGTGGGAGTTGAGCTGAACTCACTGTCCAAACCTTACAATATGACCGGTTGGAGGATCGGGATGGCCATGGGGAATCCCGATCTCATTGCGGCGATAAGCAAGGTTAAGGAAAATACCGATTCCGGTGTTTTTAATCCCATCCAATATGCGGCTATTTATGCCCTGAAGAACGAAGAGACGAATATCGAGAATATGCTCAATATCTATGCACGAAGGAGAGACTTGGTCTTGAAGACCCTGGATCGCATCGGAATTTCCTTTAAACCCCCTAAGGGTACATTTTATCTCTGGGTTCCGACGCCGGATGGAATGAATTCTATTGACTTTACCAATCTGTTGTTTGAGAAGGCTGCTGTGGTGGTTGCGGCGGGTACCGCATACGGAGAACATGGAGAGGGGTACATCAGGATATCACTTACGGTAACCGACGAGAGATTGAAAGAGGCGATGGAGCGGATTGAAAAAGAGTTTGCATAGTGAACGTCAGAATATTGTTCTTGACGGATATGTCAATAACAATTAGATTATGATATTAAAATATAAGTTTTTATGGAGGCGCATCAAAGTGGATAAAAAGAGATATGAATTGAATGTTCAGCTTGCCCAAATGTTGAAAGGTGGTGTCATCATGGATGTTGTCACTGCGGAGCATGCAAAGATCGCCGAGGAGGCTGGAGCCGTGGCAGTTATGGCTCTGGAGCGTGTTCCAGCTGACATTCGCACGGAGGGTGGCGTTGCTCGTATGTCCGACCCCGCTCTTATCGCGGAGATCAAGGGGGTGGTATCAATACCTGTAATGGCCAAGGTGCGCATTGGTCATTTCGTGGAGGCCCAGGTTTTGGAGAGTCTGAAAATTGACTACATTGATGAAAGTGAGGTTTTGACTCCTGCCGATGAAGAGTGTCATATCGACAAGACCAAGTTTGAGATTCCTTTTGTTTGTGGTGCCCGCAATCTGGGTGAGGCCTTGCGCCGCGTAGCTGAAGGAGCGGCCATGATTCGCACCAAAGGCGAGGCGGGAACGGGAAATGTGGTTGAAGCGGTTCGTCATATTCGAACGATAAATCGTGAAACCAGACAGCTTGTTAACATGCCGGTCGAGGAAGTTACCGGTTTTGCCAAGGACAACGGCTTCCCTTATGAGCTTGCGCTTCAGGTTCGGAAGCTGGGCAGATTGCCTGTTGTCAACTTTGCAGCGGGTGGTATCGCGACACCGGCAGATGCGGCATTGATGATGCAGCTTGGTTGTGACGGCATTTTTGTGGGATCAGGAATATTCAAGTCGAAGAACCCCGCCAAGCGTGCCCAGGCAATAGTCAAAGCGACGGCATATTACAATGACCCGGCCAAGATTCTGGAGGCTTCGATAGGACTTGGTGAGGCCATGCCCGGCCTTGAAATTTCTGACATTCCGGAAACGCAAATTCTGGCTACACGGGGCTGGTAGTGCTGTGAGGTAAATGTAAATGGAGACGATTGGTGTGCTTGATCTCCAGGGGGATGTTCTCGAACACCTTGATCACCTGGAGCGCTTGGGGATCAGTGGTGTGCGGGTAAAGGAACCCGCGGATTTTTCTCGTCTTGTGGGATTGATTATACCCGGAGGGGAAAGTACGTGCCTTTTCCGCTTGCTGAACATTTTCGGTATCAAAGAAGTTATTGATCGTGAATTTCAGCGTGGGCTGAAACTATGGGGGACGTGTGCGGGGGCAATTCTCCTCGCTAAAAACATTGTGGGTGAATCGCCTTGCCTCGGTCTTATAGATATTGAAATCCAGAGAAATGCCTTCGGGAGCCAGTTGGATAGTTTTACTTGCGAGGCCCTCATTCCTCATGTGGCACAGCAGCCGGTACCTCTTACTTTCATTCGCGCGCCAAAGATTGTTCGAGTAGGTGAAGGTGTTGATGTGTTACTGAGGCAGGATGATTATATCGCGGCTGCGGAAAGTTCCGACATTTTGGTAACGGTCTTCCATCCGGAGCTTACGCCGTGTCTTTCATTCCATCGCTATTTTGCACTCAAATGTGGTCTTAAGCCCCATGATGATGTAGTACCTTCCTTAATTGATCCTACCTGGGACAGTAGAAGCTGGACCAAACACTCACAGATCGCTCAAGTTTAAGTGATGCCGTTCAGTTTAATTCTGCTTTAACTCATATTTTTCAATTTGTACCTCAACGTTCGTTCGCTGATGCCAAGTATCGCGGCGGCTTTTGTCTGGTTATGGTCGGTTTCTTCCATGGCCTCCTGAATCATCTGACGTTCAAGGGCATCAAGCGATTCTTTCAGCTTTTTCTGGCCATCTGTGGAATAGAAGGGAAGTTCCGCCATAGTTATCACGGGTTCCCTCGAGATAACCACCGCCCTTTCAATAATGTTCTCCAATTCCCTGACATTGCCTGGATAATCATATTTCAGAAGAAGGTCTTTAGCCTCGCTGCTTAAATTTTGACTATTTTTTCCGTTTTCAAAGGCAAAGTGAACTAGGAAGTGTTCAATTAACAGAGGGATTTCCTCCTTTCTTTCTCGCAGTGGCGGAATGGACATAACGACCACGTTAATTCTGTAAAACAGGTCTTCCCTGAAAATACCTTCCTTCACCTTTGTTTCCAGATCCTGGTTGGTTGCGCTGATTATTCGAACATCTGAATGGATGGTTCGATTTCCCCCTAAACGTTGAAATTCATGTTCCTGAAGAAATCGGAGAAGCTTGACCTGGACGGAAAGAGACATCTCACCAATCTCGTCCAGAAAAATGGTTCCCCCATCAGCCTCTTCAAATCGTCCAATCCTTCTTGTGTTTGCTCCCGTGAATGCACCCTTTTCATAACCAAAGAGTTCGCTTTCGAGCAGGTTCTCAGGCAGTGCCCCGCAATTTATTGCAACCATCGGCTTTTCCGAGCGGGGGCTTAAATTGTGGATCAGTCTCGCAAAGAGTTCTTTGCCGGTACCACTTTCACCCTGTATCAGGACAGTAGCACGACTGGAAGCAACCCTCCCTGCCATATTGATCAGGTTTTCCATTTTAGGGCTTCCGTATATTATCTTGTCTGTTGTAACCCCTTTATCCCTCAACTCCTGTCGGAGGATTTCATTTTCCCTGATGAGTGTCTGACGTTCTGAAATACGGTTGATTATAATATTCAGTTCATCCAGGTCTATGGGCTTGGTAACGTAATCCAGGGCGCCGGCCTTCATGGCCTCGACCGCTGTTTCTAACGTCCCGTAGGCGGTCATCATCATAACGTCAATTTCCGGGTTGATACTCTTTACCTTCTTAAGTACCTCCATCCCATTCATTTTAGGCATTTTATAATCGAGAAGGAGGAGGTCAAAATAGCCTTCGAGGACTTTGCTGATAGCAATTTCCCCGTTTTCAGCTTCATCAACAACATGCCCTTGTCTTGCAAGGAAATCCCGAAGCATTTCTCTTTGTGATTGACCATCCTCGACAAGGAGGATATGCAATTTATTCATGGCAAAAGTATTCCTCTTGTTCTTACTTTTTTACCGGTAGCAGGACTTCAAAGGTAGTCCCAGAGCCCGGTTTGCTCTGTACGTGGATTTCCCCTCTGTGGCCGCGAATAATTTCATGTGCCAGGGGAAGACCCAAACCCAACCCTTTTTCTTTTGTTGTATATTCCGGG
This sequence comes from Pseudomonadota bacterium, assembly GCA_030596145.1. Classification (GTDB taxonomy): domain Bacteria; phylum Desulfobacterota; class Syntrophia; order Syntrophales; family JADFWA01; genus JADFWA01. Next base: position 5,202 of record JAUVKS010000082.1, read on the forward strand.
TGGAAAATGCGATCCACCTCTTCGGGTGTTAAACCAGAGCCAGTATCTGAGACCTTAATGCTTACCTTGTCTTTTCCGTTCGGTTCAACAGAAATCGCAATGGTTCCCTCACCGGAAATTGACTCCATTCCATTTTTTAAGACATTGTAGAGAGCCTGTTCAAGCTTATCCACATCCATGGGAACCAGAGCATCATTGCCATCCCAGATAGTTTTTATAGTGATCCCTTTTGACTTGACTTCCTCTTCCATGAGGTCGACAATTTTTTGCAGGACATCTACAATGGAATGGTCGTGAAGTTCCAGTCGGCGACTTCGGAAAAAGGTGACAAATTCTTCGATGATTCCATTCAAACGCCTGATCTCATCACGGATAATTCTCGTGATATGAGCATATTCCCTTTCCTTTTCTTTGCCTTGGGGCGAATATTCCCGTTGGAGTCTCTGAGTGGCCATGCTGATAGCATTCAGGGGATTGCGGATTTCGTGGGCCACACCGGCGGCAAGTTGGCCGAGGGCAGAAAGTCTCTCAGCCCGCCAGAGCCGCTTTTCCATTTCCTCAATCCTTGCCAGCTGCCTGTTTTGATTCCAGTAAAGTACCCATATCGACATGATACCGATGAGGACGATGAATATCATGGAAAAGTACATACGGGTTTTATTCTCTTTGAGGATTTCGTTGGCCTTATCCATTTCAAGGCCGATACGTGTGTATCCGGCTATTTTTGTATCCAGGTGAAATGGTGTAAGTATCTCAAGAACATTTTTTCCGTCAAATGGGACCTTACGACTTGCCATGCTCAATTTTCCTGTCAGGATATCTTGAATAAGTGAACCTGTCTCCCCAAATTTTTGTGGAATTTCACCAGCCTTGCCCAGCGCATTTCCATGTTGATCCATTACCATTAGGTAGGCCAGACCCTGTCCCCACCCCACATCCTCAATGACTTTATTGACGGTAATCTTGGTGCTCCAGTATTTTGTTCTTTTATCATCCAGAGCAATAATAATGGTGCCGTTTTTACCCTTCCGGGGAAAGGTTATATAGCTGATTTCATCAAGCTTCCCAAATATAGTTAATAAATATACAATAACCTCTTTATTTCTGGTAATTGGGCTTGTCCAGGGGGTAGCATCATGAAGAAATTTCCTGCTCTGAAATGTGATTTTCCCCCGCTTATTGAGAAAAGTAATAAGCGAGAGATTTTCCAGGTCAGCTATTTCCCGAAGATCCTTTTCGCTCAGATCCTCCGTTTTCCATTCTGCATCGATTTCCTGTGCCAGCTCCCCAAGGGTTTTTACAAGAGCCTCCTGGTATGAAAGTGCCTTGCCGGTGAGCTTGCCACCCCCTTTAGGTTCTTTAAGGGCACGGCGCAGATAATCAATGTTTTTTTGTGTTACATTCTCGACAGTCGTAATGATATCAAGCCCTCGATTTTCCATGAAACCAATCAGTGTTTTGTTAAGCCTTTCCCGCTCCATGATACCCATGACCACAACGAGAGAGATAAAAACAATGATAACGAGAGATACAGTGAGGGGCATGATATATTTTGTTATTTTTTTGTTTCGCTCCACAGTTTTTATTCCCATACTTATTTATATGGAGATTTTCTCAACAGTACACGGTGATTTGATTACCTGTTGATCATACTAACATCATAATATTGAAATTGCTTTAAAAGTCAACGTTTTCCTTCAAGTGATCCAGTTCACATTCGACAATTTTGTCGAATGCCGTCGAAAAGCTATCTACGCTTCCAACTAATTGTATTTACGGGGGTTATTCCATGAACCTTCAGTTGTCCCTTCAAGGGTTACGATCGCCATTCGACAATTTTGTCGAATGCTGTTGAAAGGCTATTTATACTTCCAACTAATTGCATTCACGGGGTTATTTGATGAACCTTCAGTTGTTCCTTCAAAGGTTACAATCGCCATTCGACAATTTTGTCGAACGTGGGCGAAATGCTGCTTGTACCACAACTAATTGTATTTACGGGATTATTCTATGAAAATTCGGTTATTCCGTCGACATTTGTTGCCTCAGATTTCCTTAGGCTATCCTATCAGCTTAATGCGATTACCGTGGAATGCCCCATAATTTCAAGTTGTTAGTGGCCCTTCTGGTTCTTCTGGCACAGGATGTGCATATATAGAAAGCACATTATGGCATCATTTTAATGTGAAATGAAGTCAAACCGCTGACTCGCCAGTAGGCCTTAAGTAAGGCTCTGATGTTCAGAACCAAGGCAGGCGAGGAAACTCCAAAATCAGGGAGGTCATTTGACTCAGGTCTTTTGACCTCCCCCTCCTCCAAATCTTCCGAAAATTTTCTCAAGAGGCTGATAGCTATCCTGTTTCGGGTTTGAAAAGTCCTCAATTTTGCCGATCACTCCACCAACTTTTATC
>JAUVKS010000206.1 GCA_030596145.1 Pseudomonadota bacterium
GAACTGCCGAGGTTGACGAAGACCACCAGCAGGAGGATGCGAGTGATTTTGTTATGCCAGAAACCGCGCACCGTGGTGATATCTTCCCTTAAGTCCATGAAGTCTTTGACCTGGGGCTTGCGTAATGCTGCTTCTGTAAGACCGGCCACCCAGCCTGCTGCTATCATCGGGTTTAGTGAAGTGACAGGTGCTGCTATCACCGAAACGGCAATGGTAGCTGGATGTGCCAGAACAATGATAGCACCGAGACCGGCAAGTGTTGAGTTGACCACTACCCACCATTTAACCATATTCAGGCTCGCCTGACTCCCGGAATGAAAAAAACCGACTACTATCAGACCAATCACAGCTGCAGGAATACCCCATGTTAAAATCTTTCCCCAGTGGCTTTTGAAAGGAACCTGATTAATGGGAACAAGATCAATTTCTTTGCCGATATTTTCTAAGACCCCGGGTATGTGTCCGGCACCCACCACTGCGACGATCTTGGATCCAGGAGCATTGCCTATTTTATAGGCCAGATATTTATCTCTTTCGTCGATTATTGTGGCCTTTATCTCAGGCAGCTTTTGCCCAAATGTTTCAAGGGCCAGTTCCAGTACATCACGTTGTTTTAGCTTTTCTATATCTTCTTCGCTTATATCTTCAGAGATAAAAATGGACAGGAGCATCCCGGGCAGGAGCTTAATTTTGTTCCAGAATCGCATCATCCGCCAGGTACGCAGGAGTGTTACTCGAATATCCCGGTCGGCAAGGACGATCTTTGCACCCATTTCTTCGGCTTTGTCTATGGCGCGCAGCATTTCCTCGCCGGGCTTGATTCCGAATTGATCGGCAATCTTTTTTTGAAACGAAGCCATCAGCAGTTGTGACAGCAATAGCGATGTTCGTTTTTCCCGAATCACTTTGACAATATCGGTTTCCTGCCACTTCTTTTTTTGTTTGATTGCTTCAAACCGTGAAGCGCAAAGTTCAACGCACACTGTGTTCGGCTTTTCTGCTGCAATAACCCGTTCGACCAGTTTTGAGCTTTCCCGGGAGACATGTGCTGTACCAATCAGGATGATTTCTTTGCCGTCGTGCACGAGGCGATATATGTTTTGATCTTCCAAGCTGCGCTCCTGTCGTGATAGTAAATAGGTTATGGAAAGTACCAGCATTTTTGGTACTTGTAAAGTAAAATACTTTTCCCGTAACTGTATTTACGGATGCCCCAAAAGGTGCTAAGTGAGGATAAGTTTCAGGCGGGCTTAAGAATATGAATGTTAAAGAGACCTTTGCAAAATGTTCGATTTTGTTCAAGGTCAAGGAAAACGAAGATTTTAACCGCAAGAATACATCGAGTATTTTGAGGATTGAAATTTGAGTCTGACGTAGAGATTGGGCAAAAGGGGATATTTTGCAAAGGTTTCTTAAAGTCGGGGATATTATAGAAACGAGAATAGATACTGTTGCCTTTGGTGGCGATGGTGTCGCCCGCATCAATAATATGGTTGCCTTTGTCCCCTTCACCGTGAATGGTGATATGGTGGAGGTGGAGATTGCAGAGGTTAAGAAGAAGTACTTAAGGGGAAAAGTAAGAAAGATATTGGCTCCTTCACCTCAAAGGGTTGAGCCAAAGTGTCTCTATTTTTCTAAGTGTGGTGGATGTCAGTATCAACACATCTTATATGAGTATCAGCTTGAAATTAAAAAGAGGCAGGTCGTGGAGTCCTTTGAGAGGATCGGAAGGCTTCGATTGCCTCCCGTGAAAAAGATCATTCCCTCTCCTGAGGTTTTCGGGTACAGGGGAAAGCTGAATATCATATCAGTTTTGGCGAGGGGAAGTCCCCCGAGATTGGATTTATGGATACAGGGGGAGGTAGGCTGGTTGATATTGAAAGATGTGAGATCGTGGATGAAACCATTAACCGGTCATTTCAGGATTTCCGGAAAAAATTGATCGCAGATAAAACAAATGTACGGGGCGAAAGGCAGATCATCTGGTCTGGATTTTCCGGTAAAGAGAAAACGGCTGGAACACCTGAGTATGTTACGAGAATGGTAAAGGACAAGAGTCTGATTGCCCCTTACGGAGGCTTTTTTCAGGCCAATCTCTTCCTTGTGGACAGCCTGGTTGATTGTGTTATGGAGATGAGTGGCCTCACAGGTTTGGAGACAGTTCTGGATTGCTATTGCGGATCCGGTCTTTTTTCGCTTTTTTTAGCCAGTCATGTCCAGCAGATATTCGGCATAGAAATCGACGGGGAATCGGCTAAATGCGCCAGAATGAACTATGAAAATTACGGGGTATCGAATGCAACGGTTTTCAGAGGAGATATAACGAATATCTTGAAAGAAAAATTTATCGGAGGGGAAATCGATATTGATGTTGTCGTTCTTGATCCACCGAGGATTGGTTGCGACAAGAGTGTTCTTTCCAACATTGTTGAGTTGAAACCGGAAAAGATAATCTATATTTCCTGCAATCCTGCAACCCAGGCACGAGACATCGGATATTTGAGTGATAAAGACTTCTCTTTGAGAACCCTACAGCCGATAGACATGTTTCCTCATACAAAACATATCGAGGTGATTGCCCTCATGGAAGTGAATTAGAAGAATTTCCTGTCAAGAATTAGGTGAGAAAAGTAACCGGAAACAGCGGCAAGATAATATGGCATAGATGCCTTCAGGTCGAGGCCAAGCACATAATAGGGAAGAATGATCAGTGGAAGGGGTACAGCGACCATCGCCCAGATGGTATGAGTCCATCCCCTGTGTTTCCCCACAATGGGGAGAAGTGCCAGAAAGCCAATTATGGCTGCAATTTTATATTCCTTAATCGCTAAAAAGAATATATCACCAACCAAAATCATGCCGTAAAATATATACTGACCCTTACTTTTGGTATCCACATCCGGGAACAAAGCAAAGAGGATGACAATACCCAGCATGATCAGAATGTTCTCCAGAGAAAACCTTGTGTTGAAGAAATATAGCCATCCGCCGATAAGCAGTATGAAAAAAATGACTCCACCTGCCATGTGTCCTTTATAACTGCTGATCTCTCCGCCTCCAATTTGCAGTAAATTCGATGTTTCCATATAGCAATCCAGACCGAGAAATTCCATGATTATTATTGTGTTGGAACTTAATTTGTATGATATACTCTTGAAATGATGGATTAATGAAATCTTTCGTAGGGGCGGAGTTTATTCCCGTCCGTTTAGGGGGTGGCACATAAAATGCCATCCT
>JAUVKS010000137.1 GCA_030596145.1 Pseudomonadota bacterium
AGGTGCGTTTCCCCTCTGCTCACGGGAAAGCTGATTGAAGAAAGTGTGGGTCAGGGCTTTGAAAGTGGCCTCGATCCCCAGGTAAGACCCGCCAATTCCGAGCGAGACGAAGACGTCTATTTTGTTTGACAGATTTCTTGCCGCTAATGCTATATCGTCGAGGTGCCCGGCGGTTATCTCATCGGGAAGGCTCTGCCAGCCCAGCATGGTGGTTTCACCATCTTTGCAGTCACCCTCGCCGTTTTTCAACTGGTTGTGCTTTGCAACTACCGCCCCTGAAATTTCATCAAGCTCATTTCTGGATATGAAGGGTTTGCCGTCGGCGGGGTTCACGATATAGGTTATATCGAGGTTTATCCTGTTTTCTTTTATGAAGTCATCATCGGGCGTAAAATGCCCCCGATTTTTCCTGGACAGTTCTTGCTTTAAAATGGTTTTGTTTTCCCCGACAGGGCTTATGTCAAGACCTCTATTCATTATGAAATCTGCACCCCGTTTTTCTCCACGTACGCGTAGGCGCTGTGGTTGTGTATACTCTCGAAATTTTCCGCCTCCACGCTGTACCAGGTATAATTGTCGTCTTTGTTGAGGTTTTCCGCCACACTTCTCACCACGTCCTCGACAAACATGGGGTTTTGGTAGCCCTTTTCAGTAACGTATTTTTCATCAGCCCTCTTCAGGAGGGAATACACCTCGCCGCTGGCGGAAGCTTCCACCAGCCTGATAACGTCTTCTATCCAGAAGAATTTTTTAAATCGAAGTTTCAGGTTTACTATGCTTCTCTGGTTGTGCGCGCCCATATCGCTCACCTCTTTTGAACAGGGGCATACCGTGGTAACCGGCACCGTGATGCCGAGCAGGAAATCATACTCGCCGCCGTTATTCTCTCCACAGAACCGGCATCTGTATTCCATGAGGCTTTTTGCCCTCGATACGGGCGCTGTTTTTTCGATGAAGTAGGGAAATTCAATCTCCATGTGCGCCGACTCTGCGGCAAGTTTTTCCTTGACCTTCTCAAGTATTTTCCGGAATGTCTTGATGTTGATTTGCCCCCTGTAATCATTCAATATTTCCACAAAACGGCTCATATGAGTCCCTTTGAAATGATGAGGCAGGTCTACGTACATATTGATTGTCGCGTTGACGTGCTGTGTGCCGTTGGCCTGGTCAAGGACTATTATCGGGTATTTAATCCCCTTAACGCCGACCTTTTTTATGTCTATGTTTCTGTGATCTTTCTGGCTTTGAACGTCTACCATTGTTTTTCTCCGTTGTAGGAAACCCTTGCGTCTTCCGATTCCCAGACTGTTACTCTGGATATTTTAATTTTTCTTGATTTTACTTTTCCATAAATCCCGTCGTAGATGAACCTTGCGATATTTTCCGCTGAAGGGTTTGTATCCTTGAAATAGGGGGTGTCGTTGAGGAGTTTATGGTCAAGTTTTTCAAGTATTTCTTCCGTCCACCCCTTCAATATCTTGAAATCTATAAGCAGTCCATCTTCGTTTAATTCTCTTGATGCCACGGTAACCTCGACCGTAAAGTTGTGTCCGTGGAGTTTCTCACATTTGCCCCCAATATCCTTCAGAATATGGGCGGCAGAGAATGTGTTTTTTATGGTAACTTCGTACATAGGGCTTCAATATATCCAAGATTGGTATGAATGTCTTATACTTTTTTGGAGACTATTTTTCAATAGAAATTGCTAATCATCGGTTCTGTCAGTCTGTTTCAATGTTTATAAGAAAGGCTAAAGGCGTAACAGCTCGTTAAGTTTACCTTTTGCTTCCTGATTATCCATAGACACTAAACTGTTTTTATGATAGTGATTTTGACGAAATATTATGGTCAGAGGTTTTGATGAGTATAAAAAAGATAGGGATAATAGCAAACGTTGAAAAAGAAAAGGCTGTTGAATATACCTCACGGTTGAGAGAGTGGATTTTGGAGAGGGAGTTGGAGGTCTTTCTTGAGGAAGAGATAGCCGGAAAGCTGGGGGAGTCTGCGGGACTTGAAGGGAGAGAGCTTGCATCTTCAGTGGATCTTATCGTTGTTTTCGGTGGGGATGGGACACTGCTTCGGGCCGCACGTTCAGTGAAGAAATCTGATGTGCCGATACTCGGTATCAATTTAGGAGCGTTCGGTTTTTTGACAGAGGTCAATTTGAATGAGATGTTCAGTGCCATGGAGGTAATCCTTACTGGAGATTATCAGGCTGAGAAGAGGATGATGCTCGATGTTGTCATAAACCGCGGGCAGGAATGCGTGGGTGAGGGGACTGTCTTGAATGATATTGTAATTGACAGGGGAAACCTTTCCAGGATAATTGAACTAAAGACTGTTGTTGATGGCAGGTATCTGACCACTTTCAAAGCGGATGGTCTTATTATATCAACGCCCACGGGTTCCACAGCCTATTCCCTTTCTGCAGGAGGCCCGATCGTCTTTCCTGAATTAAAGACCGTCATTATTACCCCCATATGCCCGCATACATTGACAAACCGGCCTGTGATCCTTCCAGAGAGTGTTACTGTAAAGGTTGTTTTATGGACAAAGGAAATGGGCGCAACATTAACGCTGGATGGACAGGTTTCATTTACGCTTGAATCAGGGGATGTAATTATCATAAAGAAATCGAGGTATTTTACCAGTATTATCGTTTCCCCTGACAGGGACTATTTAGAGATATTACGAACCAAGTTAGGATGGGGTGGATTGCCCTCAGGAGCAGGTTGGGGTTAAGATGTTAACTGAACTGAACATCAAGAATTTTGCCATTATTGATGAACTTGAGATATCCTTTTCCGGTGGGCTTAATGTTATTACAGGCGAGACGGGAGCGGGCAAATCGATCATTATCGGTGCAGTGAGCCTTCTTCTTGGAGAAAGAGCGTCATCAGATCTGATAAGATCTTCTGAGAATTCGGCTACGGTGGAGGCACTTTTTGACATAAGCGGAAATGCGCAATTAAAAGAAAAGTTAATAAATACGGGCTGCTATGAAAGTGGTGAGCTTGTTGTGAAAAGGATTGTAACGCGTTCGGGCAAGAATAAGGTTTATATCAATGGAAACCTGGCAACTTTAAACATGCTTTCCTCTCTCGCTGAATCCCTGGTTAATATATCCGGCCAGCATGAGCACCAGGTTATCCTGAATGCGGAAAATCACATTGATATTCTGGATGAATTTGGCAATCTTCTATCGCTAAGGTCTGAATTCACAAATCTTTACGCTGAATATCAAGCTTTAAGGTCGAGGCTTAAGAAACTTGAATCTATCAATAGTGAAAGTGAAAAGCGTGGTGAATTCCTCAGGTTTCAATTGAAGGAGATAGAGGATGCCGGAATTACTGTTGGTGAAGATTTGTCCCTCACAGGAGAAAAGAATATCCTGATCAATGCAAAAAAGTTGATGGAATATGCTGCAACGTCCTATGATGCCCTGTATGGCAAGGGTGGCTCCATATTGGAAGAACTTGGCGGAACGATAAACAGTATAAAAGAGATAAAGAAAATCGATCCGGGGTTGAAGGTTTCTGAGCAGGAACTCGATTCCATGCTTTTTAGTCTTGAGGATGTAGCTTTCACCCTGCGAGATTATACAAAAGATATATCCTTTGATCCCGGCAGGCTTGAGGAGATTGAAGACAGGCTGGAATATCTGGGAAAGCTTAAACGTAAATATGGCGGGACACTGGAAGATGTATTGGAGGCAAAAAAGGGCATAGAGGGGGAATTGAAGGGCATAGCTTCTGTAGATGAAGACATTAAACAACTCTCAGAAGAAATTTCTTCAAAAAGGGTATCGCTGCTGGAAAAGGGAAACTTGCTTTCTCAAAGGAGGCATAAGGCTGCCAGTGTATTGAAAGAGGCGATAGAGAGTGAGATTCATGCGTTGAAGATGGCGGACGCGGAGTTTGGGATCACATTTAAACCGTCTGTTGAGGATGAAATTAATGTAAAAGGTATAGATGTAATTGAATTTTATCTTTCAACAAATGTGGGAGAGGAATTAAAGCCGCTGAACAGGATAGCCTCCGGCGGAGAACTTTCCCGAATAGTGCTGGCCATGAAAAAGGTTCTGGCCGGAACAGGATCTGTTGGTACCATTATATTCGATGAGGTGGACAGTGGTATAGGTGGTGCGACAGCCGGGATTGTTGGTGAAAAGCTCAAGGACGTGTCGAAGAGTCATCAGGTTATATGTATCACCCATCTCCCCCAGATTGCCTGTTTCGGGGGTAGCCATTACCTTGTTTCAAAAAGGGTTTCGGGAGAAAGGACGAATACCCATGTCACCATTCTTTCTGAACCGGAGCGCCTAAATGAAATTACCAGGATGCTCAGTGGACTTGAGACTACGGAAAAGACAAGGGAACATGCTCGCGAGATGCTGAAGGCCAGTCGGGGATGAGTTCAGAGTTCAAAGTTTCTTATTATGTTCCCTGACACTGAACTCGGAACTTTGAACTCTGAACTTATTTAAGGATTTGAGATGCTGAGAAAAGCTAAAATAAGCGATGCAAAGATCATTCACAGGATGATAAATATCTCCGCGGGAAAAGATGAGATGCTACCCCGGTCTTTAATGGATATTTATAGTAGCCTGAGAGATTTTTTTGTTTATGTTGAGGAGGACGGTGCTTCCATAAGGGGTATCTGTGCCATGCATATTTTCTGGGAAAACCTTGTAGAGATAAGATCTCTTTATGTTGATGAAAAACACAGGGAAAAAGGGTTAGGCAGGAGTCTCGTAGAGGCCTGCATCTCCGAGGCTATAACACTTGATCTGTTCAGTGTGTTTACCCTTACCTATCAAAAGGAGTTCTTCGAAAGATTGGGATTCAGGGAGGTGGATAAATCAAATCTTCCCGAAAAGATCTGGTCTGACTGTTTTAAATGTCCCAAGTATCCGGATTATTGTGATGAAATAGCGATGATTATAGAAGTTTAGTAACTACTCAGGTATGAGTAGTTACGAGGCACAGAGTACCAAAGGCACAGAGAAAGAAAAACGGAACAGTTTTATTAGTTCAATTTATTTCATTGGTTGACCAATTAAACCAATAGAACATATTTACTATATGCCTTTGGCGCCTGAGTGGCTACGTTTAATCTTATGAAGACCAAAGCCTTTTACCTCTTTATAATATTATTTTTTATCTTCCTGGCCGGGTGTGCAGCAAGAATTGAAAAACCGCCTGAACCTACTCTCCCCCTTGTTTTAATTGATACCGATGATTTTCCTTTATTTGCAGATGACCTTGATCAGAAATCCCTTGAATTGGCAATAGTCAGAAGCCTGCAATATTATGACAGAGTACCGGAGGGAAGAGTTCTTCGCTTTGGAGACAATTTATTTACGGTCAAAGAAATGAAAGAATCCCTGTTGAAATTTCTGGAGATAATTACAAGCTCCAGCTCAGACGAAACCAGAGAGAGAAGAATAAGAGATACTTTTGATGTGTTTAAGTCTGCTGGTCGTAGTGGGAACGGAGGAGCACTCTTTACCGGATACTATGAACCCGTTCTGGAAGGATCATTAAAGAAAACCGAAAAATACAGGTATCCGAT
>JAUVKS010000153.1 GCA_030596145.1 Pseudomonadota bacterium
TGATACTTTTTGTTATTACCATTCTAAGCACTCTTATTGCCGGTACCCTGCAGCAGGGGCTGAATCCCTTTGAATCACCTGGGCATCTTTGGAAGGGGATACCCTTCTCCTTTACGCTGCTACTAATATTGGGATGCCATGAATTCGGCCACTATTTCATGTCCAAAAGGCATCATGTAGATGTAACCCTCCCCTATTTTATTCCAGCGCCCTCCTTTATAGGAACCTTCGGGGCATTTATTAAGATAAAATCGCCGATAATGGACAGAAGGATTCTCCTCGATATAGGCGCAGCGGGCCCCCTTGCCGGAATCATTGTCGCTATTCCGGTCCTTTTTGCTGGTCTGGTCCTTTCTGAAGTAGTGCCTGAAGCTGCCGAGGGTGGGGTACATCTTGGCACCTCTATCCTTTTCTCTTTCATGAACTGGATTGTTCATGGTTTCATGCCGGAGAATACAAGTCTCCTTCTTCATCCTATAGCCTTTTCCGGCTGGATAGGACTCCTTGTTACCTGTTTAAATCTTATTCCTGTGGGGCAGCTGGATGGAGGACATGTGGCATATGCGGTATTTGGATCCAGGCAAAGAATAGTGGCGAGGGTTATAATGGTCATTCTCCTGGGGTTGGGGGTTGCTGGCTGGAGTGGATGGCTGGTATGGGCTGCTCTTCTCTTTTTTATGGGTATCAATCATCCGCCGGTTGCCTATGACCAGATCCCCCTGGATAGAAGAAGGAAAACAATAGGTTGGATAACTCTAATTGTTTTTATTGTTACCTTTACGCCTGTTCCGTTTTAGGGCAATATTCCCTTTTCCTTGAAGCTGAAGAACTTGTTTTCTCCAATGATAATATGATCGTGGACAAGTATCTCAAGCACCCTGGCGGTTTCCTGTATGGCCTTTGTCAGCTTGATATCCGCATCTGAAGGCTTTACGTTACCCGAAGGATGGTTGTGAACAAGTATTATAGCAGATGCTTTGTGTTCTAGGGCTTTTTCAAGCACCTTTCTCGGATAAACAACTGCCTGATTGACTATCCCCTCCTGTATGGTCTCTATCTCAATAATCCTGTTTTGAGCATTTAAGTAGATTACGCTAAACCTTTCGTCCTTCAAACCGCCCATTGATGCCCTGCAGTAATCGAGCAGTTCGTTTGTGGATGTTATCTGGGGTCTATCTTTTGCTCTTTCCTTAAGATAGAGGGTCCCGAGATCCTTTACAAGCCTTATCAGGGTGGCCGTGTGATGGCCTATGCCTTCCACTTTTTCTATTTCACCTATTTCGGCATCCAGAAGACCCTTAAGACCGCCGAAATTCCTCAACAGATCCTTTGCCGGCGGTTTAACGTCTCTTCTCGGAATTGCATAGGACAAAAGCAACTCTAACGCTTCATAGTCGTGGAGTGAATCAAGCCCTGATTCGGAAAATCTCTTTTTCAGGCGCTGACGATGTCCTTTGTAATGGGGATGGTCGGAATTCATATTTGTCTTATAGTAATATATCTGATTGAACTAAACTGTTACGCCATTTGCTTTACAGTATATATAAGCCATCTGTGTGATCTTTATCAATCAAAGGAACTTTGTTACGAAATATACGGGTATTTTGATATACATTCAAGTAATAATCACATGACTTTTGTGAATTTATGTTACGGTATCACGCTCTATTCATAAAGGAGCATCAATATTAAACGTGCCGACTTTGCAAATCTTTTAGCTTGAATGCTCTTTTATTGTCGATTATGATTCGTGTTCATGAAGACTGGCAAAAAAAGTTAAATTTTCTTGATTTTTCAGATGGGAGGGTCAGGATTTGCTGCCGCTTAATTGCCGATATTGAAGGTAATAAAAAATGGGAAAACGATTGGTGATAACAGTAGATGGTCCAGCTGGTGCAGGAAAAAGTACCGTGAGCAAAATTATTGCTATGAAACTTTCTTATATCTATTTAGATACGGGTGCTCTTTATAGAGCTTTTGCCTGTAAGATGGCGAATGAAAGGATATCAGCTGATGATGAAAAACAACTTTCAGATTTGTGTGCAGGGATTGATATTTCCCTAAAAAGTGTAGATGGCGATATCAGGATCTTTGTAGGTGATGAAGATGTTACCGAAAAAATCAGGACTCAGGAGATAGGTATGCTTGCCTCTAAGGTTTCCGCAGTTCCCATTGTCAGAAAGGCTCTACTTTCTATACAAAGGGAAACAGGAGGAGATAGAGGTGTTGTTGCTGAGGGCAGAGATATGGGAACGGTGGTGTTTCCCGATGCCGATTTTAAGTTCTTTCTGGTTGCAAGTGTTGCAGAGCGAAGCAGAAGGAGATTCACTGAGCTGGTGGAGAGGGGAGAAAGTGCCGATTTTGAAGAGGTTAAAAGAGATTTGATATTGAGAGACCGGCAGGACAGTGAAAGAAAGACTGCCCCCCTTAAGCCATCGGAGGATTCTATAATAATTGATTCTACGGATATGAGTGTTATAGATGTTGTCGAGGATATGATGATGATTATTCAGGGACCAGGAATTGAGTGAAGAGGTATGTAGATTCGGTCTTGAGACCTGTGTAGGGTACTACAATTCGCTTGATATTTTATTATCAGTGTGTTAGTTCATCAACGTGTTAGGGCCTTAGGGTTGTTAGAAAATATATCAGGGGGTAAAAATTTAATGGTTAACGAGAATAACTTAACATTGGAGCATGAAGAACTTGAGGAGGAGGAAAAAGCAGAGAGCAAGGAGACCAGCCAGTTAGTAAGTGAACATATGGAAAGTTTGGATTTCAAAGAACTCTTTGAACAGAACTTGCAGAATGTTCATTTAGGAGAGGTGGTAACCGGTAGGGTTGTACAGATAAATAGTGATGTTGTCATGGTAGATGTTGGCTGGAAGACGGAAGGGCGTATCCCCGTTGAAGAGTTGAAAGATGGTGACGGGAATATTACTGTTGCCGTTGATGATGAGATAGATGTATTTATTGATAGGAAAGCTGCGGACGGTGAGCTGATACTTTCTAAGGAAAAAGCCGCCAGACTAAAAATATGGGATGATATTAATGATGCTTGCCAAGGGAATAGCACAATGGAAGGTACGGTCGTAGAGAGGATAAAAGGAGGGCTGTCCGTTGATATCGGTATTCTGGCGTTTCTTCCAGGTTCCCAGGTTGATATACGTCCCGTAAAGGACCTCGACAGATATGTCGGCCAAACCTTAGAGTTTAAGGTCCTCAAGTATGACAGAAAAAGGAATAATATTGTATTATCAAGGAGATCTATATTAGAGCTGGAAAGAGAAGAAGAAAAAAAGAAGACACTTGAGACGATGGAGGAGGGGAAAATTGTTGAAGGTGTTATTAAAAATATTACCGATTATGGATTGTTTGTCGATTTGGGTGGAATAGACGGGTTGTTGCATGTTACAGATATATCATGGGGGAGGATAACTCGTCCATCAGATAGTTTTTCCAGGGGGGATGAGGTAACAGTGAAGGTTCTTTTCTTCGATAGGGAGAAGGAAAGGGTTACCCTTGGCCTTAAACAGCTTACAGAGAATCCCTGGGATGCTGTTATGGAGAAATATCTCATTGGTTCCATTGTAGAGGGAAAAGTTGTAAATATTATGGATTATGGTGCCTTTGTGGAACTTGAAAAAGGGGTGGAAGGTCTGATCCATATTTCAGAGATGTTCTGGACAAGGGAGATCAAACATCCTTCAAAGGTTTTGTCTCCTGACAAAGCGGTTAAGGTAAAGATACTCGATGTGAATTCTGAGGACAAGAGAATCTCTCTCAGCTTGAAGCAAACTACCGAGAATCCATGGGTGGTTCTGAAGGAGAAATATCCGGAGGGAACTATTATACAAGGGACGGTAAGAAATATTACAAACTTCGGAATATTTGTTGGTGTGGAAGAGGGTATAGATGGTCTTGTGCATATTTCCGATATTTCCTGGAAACATCGTGTAAAACATCCATCAGAATACTTCAAGAAAGGCCAGGAAATTGAAGTGGTTGTCTTGAATATTGATATAGAAAGTGAGAGATTCTCTCTCGGGATAAAGCAACTTGAAAAGAATCCTTGGGATGAAATCAGCTCAAAATATGCTCTAGGTTCAGTCATTTCCGGAAAGGTTACGAATGTCGCGGACTTTGGTATTTTCGTTGAGATAGAGGAAGGGATAGAAGGACTGGTTCATGTTTCAGAGTTAAGCCATAAAAGGATAAAGGAAACCTCGGATTTGTATGCAATTGGAGATACGGTGTCAGCTGTTATTAAACATGTGGATTCGGAGAATAAGAGGATAAGGTTAAGTATTAAGGATCATGAATCATCTTCGAATAAATCCTCGGAGTCACAATATCTAAACAGCGATAGAAATATCCCTTCCAGTTTGGGAGAAGCCTTGTCGGAAATCAATATCCCGAACATTAAAATTTAAAAGGATAGATCATTTGTGATGAGAAAACATCCGGTAATCTTCGGGGCATTTCTATTGGTGTTGATATTTGTTCTGTTTTTCCTTCTTGTTTTTGGTATTACTATCTTAACTGGCGATCCAAGCTCGTTTTCCCTTAGAGATAAAATCGGTATTGTAACGGTGGAAGAATTCATAAGAGATTCTTCTACCGTTGTGGATCAATTGGTCAAATATGGTAAAGACGACAGTATCAAAGCAGTGGTTTTGAGGATAGACTCACCTGGTGGCGGAGTGGTCCCCTCGCAGGAGATATATGAAGCAGTTTTGTCATTGAAGAAAAAGAAAAAAGTGATTGTTTCGATGGGATCGGTGGCAGCTTCAGGGGGGTATTATATTGCCTGTGCTGCTGATACGATTGTGGCCAACCCAGCCACGATAACAGGTAGCATTGGGGTTATCGCACATTTTTCAAATGTGGAGGAACTCCTTCATAAAATAGGGCTAAAACCTTCGACTATCAAAAGTGGGAAATACAAAGATATTGGATCTCCTTTGAGGGATATGACCCCTGATGAGAAAAGATTAATTCAGGGAGTGATTGATGATATTTACGATCAGTTCCTTGAAGCGGTTTCTTCAAACAGAAAGATATCAAAAGAGAAGGTTGCAGGTTTTGCTGATGGGAGGATCTTTACCGGCAGGCAGGCGTTGAAGATGGGTCT
>JAUVKS010000200.1 GCA_030596145.1 Pseudomonadota bacterium
ATCAGTAATTTGTTCTCCCAACCACATGATAAACGAAGTACCGGCGGTAAGGGTAATAACGGTCATTATCCGAAAGGCCCATCCGGGGTCAATTACTATAGATACACCCGTAGGACCTGCCATGTTTTCCAATCCTACTGCGATACCAAACCCTTGGATAATACTTAGAAGAACCGTTCCGTACCTTGTATATTGGGTTATCTTCCTCCTTCCAACATCTCCTTCCTTGGAAAGTTTTTCGAGATGAGGAACGGCCACCGTAAGTAATTGCAAAATAATGGATGCACTAATATAGGGCATAATGCCCAGTGCAAAAACCGACAACCTGCTTAGCGCCCCCCCGGCAAACATATCGAAAAGCCCTAATAACGAACCCCTTGCCTGGTCGAAAAACGCAGCTAAAGCCGCAGTGTCGATCCCTGGAGTTGGGACGTGTACACCTATCCTGTAGACTGCCAACAGAAGAACAGTAATCAGTATTCTCTTCTGAAGTTCAGGAATTTTCTGGATATTTTTAAAGCCGCCTAACAACTCAAATAACCTCTACTGTACCACCCGCAGCCTCGATTTTTTCTCTTGCGCCACGACTTATCCTGTCTATTTTCAGCGACAGAGGATAATCTATAAACCCTTTGCCCAATACCTTAATTCCATCACCTTTGCTCTTGATAATCCCACTATTTATAAGAGTATCAGAATCAATAACTGAGCCTTCAGGAAATCTTTTTAGTTGCTCTATGCTGACGATAACGATTTTCTTCCGAAAAATATTACAAAACCCCCTTTTAGGTAATCTTCTTGAAAGGGGCATCTGTCCACCCTCAAATCCTGGCTTCACTCTTCCACCTGAACGGGAATTCTGGCCTTTTGAACCTCGGCATGATGTTTTCCCATGACCTGATCCAGTCCCACGACCTACTCTTTTTCTCTTTTTTCTGGAACCTTCAGGTGGTTTTAATTCGCTCAAATCCATATTTAGTTCACCTCTACCTCTTCAACAACCACCAAGTGGGCAACCTTTTTTGCCATCCCGCGAATCTCAGGAGTATCACCCAGCAAAACGGTTTTATTCAACTTTACGAGCCCCATCCCGCGAAGAACCTTTCTCTGTTTTTCCGGCCTTCCTATAGAGCTTTTTACCAACGTTACTTTTAGCTTCTTTTCCACGATCTGCTCCATGTTCCATGCTCCATGCGCTATGCGCTAATAGAAGCGTCAAATTTCGGAAACATCCTTTCCCCTGAGTGCTGCAATCTCCTCAGCAGTTTTCATCTTGCAAAGACCATCAATCGTTGCCTTGACCAAATTATGCGGGTTATGCGAACCGAGGCACTTCGTCAATATATTATGAACCCCGGCAACTTCTAAAACAGCCCTGACAGCACCTCCCGCTATGAGACCAGTTCCTTCTGAAGCTGGCTTGAGGAGGACCTTCCCTGCCCCATAATGCCCTATGATTTCGTAAGGAATAGTTCCGTCTGCAATAGCAACCTTGATAATATTCTTCTTGGCCTTTTCCATGCCTTTTCTTATCGCCTCCGGGACTTCATGAGCTTTCCCCAGCCCGGCACCGACAGAACCATTACCGTCACCTACAACCACAACGGCACTGAATCTAAACCTTCTTCCACCTTTGACAACCTTGGCTGTCCGCTTAATAGCAATAACCCTGTCAAGAAGTTCTTGTTCTTCCATATCCTTGCAACACTCCTAAAAACAATAAACGATAATTAAAATAGTTAGATTAGTTTAATTGGTTAAATTAATGTTCATCCCCAGATAAGCGATTAAAATTTCAACCCCGCTCCCCTGGCAGCTTCAGCAAGAGCCTTCACACGTCCATGATAAAGGAACATCCCCCTGTCAAAGACAACCTCGGAAATATTTTTAGACAGTAAATTCTCTGCCACCAATCTGCCTACCTCACGAGCAGCCTCGATTTTCTTCAATCCCTTAAGCTTTTCATTCAATTCCTTGCTAAGTGTTGAAGCTTCAGCAAGAGTCTTTCCTAAATCATCAGCAATTGCTTGCACATATATATGTCTTGAACTCCTAAACGCAGAAAGACGGGGCCTCTCCTCGGTACCGAAAATCTTTCCCCTTACCCTCTTTTTACGTTTAATTCTTTTTCTCTCTATCTTTTTTGATGCCAATGCTCTACCTCGATACTAAGTATTAAAACAACTTCGAACTTTAAACTCGAAACTCGAGATTCTTACCCTACGCCCCCGCGGATTTTCCAACCTTCCTTCTTATATATTCACCCGAATATTTTATCCCTTTTCCCTTGTAAGGCTCTGGTTTTCTGAAACTCCTGATCTCGGCAGCTACTCTCCCGACAAGCTCCTTATCTATACCAGAAATTGCCATTATCACTTGCTTGTCAACCTTGACAGAAATTCCATCAGGAATTTTATATTCTACAGGATGGGAATAACCGAGCAACAATCTCAAAATATCACCCTTTACCTCTGCACGATAACCAACACCTACTATTTCCAGAGTTTTTTCAAAACCAGTGGTAACTCCGGTTACCATATTTGCAATTAATGTTCTTACAAGACCATGAACGGACCTCTCCTTCCTGTCATTTGAGCGCCCCTTTACCACAATGGTCCCATTATCAAGAATAATCTCAACCTCGCTGGGAACTTTCATCAATAAGGTTCCCTTGGAACCTTTAACCTCAATTGTAGAATTATCCTGGGTAATCTTTACACCCTCAGGAATTTCTATAGGTTTCTTGCCAATTCTCGACATTTACAAATCTCCCGATTCCAAGATAGCTAACAGCTAATAACAAAACTATATACGTGATCAGATGGCAACCTACCACACATTACAGAGGATTTCACCACCAACATTCAACGCCCTCGCCTCTTTATCGGTCATAACCCCCTTCGATGTTGAAAGTATGGATATACCATAACCATTTAAAACCTCTGGTATTTTTTCACTCTTAACATAAATTCTTCTTCCGGGTTTACTAACCCTCTGTATACCTGTTATCACACACTCTTTCGAATCCGAATACTTCAAATATATCTTTAATGCTTCTCGTCCGCTACTATCCCTTTTAATATCAAACCTGCTGATGTAACCCGATTCACTCAAGACTTTGGCGACATTCAAATTCACCTTAGATAATAACACATCTACACTATTGAACCTCACCCTGTTGGCGTTTCTGATTCTCGTCAGCATATCTGCTATTGGATCAGTCATCCCCATACCGCTTCTCCCTAATACTCAATAAACCATATAAAAGTTAAAAATTCTCTGGCAACCCTTTAGAAATTGCAGGTCTAATCAGCTTTAACCTTATTCCGTTGCTACCAACTCGATTTCGTCATTCCAGGAATTTCCCCTGCAAGGGAAAGTTTCCTCAAACATATCCTGCACATATCAAATTTTCTATAATATGCTCTCTGTCTCCCACAGAGAGGGCACCGATTGTATTCCCTGACAGAAAACTTCTTTTTCTTTTTTGCCTTTGCAATCAAGGATTTTCTTGCCACGAGTTAT
>JAUVKS010000013.1 GCA_030596145.1 Pseudomonadota bacterium
TCCTTATAATATATCTGCCCCACGGGAGAGACAATCGCCGCGGTCCCGGAAGCGAAGACCTCCTTCAGGCTTCCATCGGCAGATGCCGCTGTGATTTCATCCATAGATAACTGTCTTTCCGACACATTGATCCCCAAGCTCTTTGCTATCTGAATGACCGAGTCGCGGGTAACACCGGGAAGAATACTCCCTGTGAGGGGTGGCGTTATCAGCTCCTCACCTATAACAAAAAAGGCGTTGCTTGTTCCCACCTCTTCAACATACTTTCTTTCCAAGGAGTCGAGCCACAACACCTGTGTATATCCCATTTCGCCAGCCAGTTTACTTGCATAGAGACTGGCAGCGTAATTACCGGCCGCCTTACAATATCCTATTCCTCCACGCACTGCCCGGACATGCTCATAACTAACATATATTTTAGTCGGACTGAAGCCCTGGGGATAGTACGCACCCACAGGCCCGACAATAATGTAAAAGAGATACTCATCGGCGGAATGGACACCGAGAGATACCTCAGTCGCGATCATTACCGGTCGTATGTAAAGTGACGTGCCTCTGCCGCGAGGTATCCAGTCAGCTTCTAAGAGGACCAGCTCTTTCAATGCCTCCATAACAAAATTAATATCCACCTCAGGCATACAGAGCCTCTCGGCGGAAACGTTCAGACGCTTGAAATTCTCCTCCGGCCTGAAGAGGTAAATCGAATCATCACCTCCCCGGTAAGCCTTCATTCCTTCAAAGATTTCCTGTCCATAGTGAAGACACATTGCTGCTGGATCAAGAGAAAGCAACCTGTAGGGTTCTATGGTGGCATCATACCATCCTTTCTCATCCTGATATTTCATGGTGAAAAAATGATCGGTAAATATCTGTCCAAACCCTAATTTGGATTCATCGGCAGGTTTTGCCTTCATCTTTTCCGGAGCAACCTGTGTAGTCTTTATTTCCATACTTATCTCCCTCCTTGTAATATCATTAGATTAAATTAATACACTAAATCATTCTTCTGTCAAGACTCCTGTACTGGATAGCTTCTGAAATGTGGTGGGAATGAATGTTTTCTTCCTCTTCGAGGTCTGCAATGGTTCTTGCAACCTTTAAAATCCTTGTGTAAGCACGAGCAGTGAGCCCCAGTCTGTCCACCGCCATCTCAATCAATCGCCCTGAGTCTTCATCAATCGGACAAAATTCCTTGATTTGCTTGTTGGACATCCGAGCATTACACTGGATATCTGTACTTCCGAACCTCTCCTTCTGGACACCCCTTGCCCTGTTAACCCTCTCACGGATCAACTTAGATGACTCTCCACCGGACCTGGCAGCTAAATCTCTGTACCTTATGGATGGAACATCTATATGTATATCAATTCTGTCAAGGAGAGGCCCCGAGATCTTGGCTTGATATTGACGTATCTGTTGAGGGGTACATCTGCACTCCCTGCGTGGATCGGTATAGTAGCCGCACGGGCATGGATTCATCGCCGCCACCAGCATAAACCTGGCAGGATAAGTTGCCGTCAGAGAAGATCTGGCAATGGTGACGTATCCATCTTCCATAGGTTGTCTTAAAACCTCCAGAACATTTTTTTTAAATTCCGGAAGCTCATCTAAAAATAATACACCATTATGGGCAAGGCTGACTTCACCCGGTTTGGGAATATGACCTCCCCCCACAAGCCCGGCATCTGAGATAGTATGATGCGGTGCACGAAAGGGCCTTGTTGCAAGTATCGCGTCTTTTTTTGGCAATAGTCCTACCACTGAAAATATCTTAGTCGTTTCAACCGCTTCTTCAAGGAAAAGATCGGGGAATACGGATGGAAGCCGCTGTGCCAACATTGTCTTTCCGGAACCGGGAGGCCCTACCATAATGATATTATGCCCTCCTGCTGCGGCAACCTCCAGTGCTCTTTTCGCCTGATCCTGTCCGCGTATTTCACTAAAATCAAAGGGATAATGAAGGCTCCTGTTGAATATTTCAGATATGTTAATCTTTGTCGGCTTAATCTCTTTCCTGCCGCTAAAAAATTCTACGACATCAGAAAGGTAGTCAACGGCGATAACATCAATAGTTTCCACCATAGCAGCCTCCGCCGCATTCTCTCTCGGCAAGACTATACCTTTTATCCCCATCTCCTTTGCCTGAAAAGCAGCGGAAAGGGCTCCACGAATACCCTTGACACGCCCATCCAGCGACAACTCCCCCATTATTATGTAACCCTGGTGGGATTCGCTCTTGATTATTCCTTCTGCTGCCAGGATGCCCACAGCTATCGGCAGGTCAAAGCTCGTCCCCTCTTTTTTGATATCGGCAGGGGCAAGATTAACCGTAACCCTGTCTGCTGGAAACCTGTAGCCTGAATTTTTTATGGCGGCCTTTATCCTGTCCTTGCTCTCTCTGACAGAGACATCGGGCAGTCCCACCGTCGAAAATTGAGGAAGACCGGAAGACACATCTACCTCCACATCAACCGGATAGGAATCTATTCCAACAACAGCACTGCTTATTACTTTAACGATCAATGCTAATCTCCTGACAGGTAATCCTCTGTAAACATAACCGGTACAGATCACTCACTGAACTCTATTGCAAGCTACCAGAGAGAAAGGATATTAGTCAATAACAAATGGGTTGAAGCCCGTCTTTTTCAAACATCTCGTAATATTCCTCACACAATCTGATGTATGTGCAAAATTTTCTGATATGAGTCTCGCCACAACATTTTATTGGTTAACTCTTGTTACGAAGGCCAAACCTTTCCCTTCTTCTTACCTAAAGCTGAACATATCCCTTACCACCATAGAAAAACGTCCTCTTCAAACCGAACACTTCAATCAACAGAATATAGAGGGCATAGACCTCGAGACCGAAGGGCAGATACCCAAGATATCCCAGGACTGGCATTTCAAAAATATGGAGGACATCAACAAAAGGAATTGTATATATCCATTTGGGGAAAGCGTAGAAATTCCACATCTCCCAGAAGACACCGCAGGTTAGCGCCCCGAGGGCCAGTGCAAGCACGGGGCGCCAGTTTCCCCTTTCAATGTATCTGAAAAGTGACGGCGCCCCGAGTAACATATTCATCGAGTCGAAAATGAGATAGAGAGATACCCAGACAAGGGGAAAGCAGTAGTGAGGGAAGGCAATAACTGAAACGAGCATCACGATACCGACAAGAATAAAGGTAACCAGCCTTTTGTTGCTGATAGCAATTCTGCGCCACCGCAGCGAACCTACCAGAAGTCGTGACGAGGCCCACAGTTCCGCGGTGGAAAGTACAGCGGGAATGACAACGCTGAAATGAAGCGAAGAACGAACGGCGTATTCAAGCGGTCCGATGGGGCGATTATGCAGGTAGTGCCAGTTTTGAAGAAATAGATTGAGAAACTCAAAGAGCCACCAACCGGGAATGGAAAGCAGGAACATACCTATATAGGCCTTCTGATTCCGGCTGAAAAGCGAGGTGCCGGTGCGTCTCCAGTTAAGTCCATCTACAACAAGCGCATAGCCCACCCAGAGGAGAAGAAAAGAATTTTCCCAGAAGAATTGGATACCATCAGGCCTCACCCACGCAAGGAACCAACCGATAGCAATCAATACTAATCCTATATATCCACGCTTTGGAAACTTGGATACTGCCACCATAACCATAATATAAAGACCAAAGAAGCTATAAGTAAGAGGGAAAGTGAACATCCTGGTTTTTTACGAACGCATAAGAGTCACATCCCCTGAAAATATCCTGTGGGTATCCCTATTATTGTCCTTCAGGATCAAGACCCCGTCACCATCAACATCCACGACTTCCCCGATATACTTTTTGTCGATTACACTGACCGTAACCTGCTGTCCAACGATATCTGCAAGTTCTTTCCACCGTCGCATAATGGATCCAAATCCGTCTTTTTTAAACATCTCGTAATATTTCTCATACCACTCAAGGTAGGCGCGAACAAGCGGGGCTCTGGGAAATTGCTTTCCCGTTTCCATTAAAATTGAGGTAGCTCCCCCACTTATCTCTTCAGGAAAACTTTCAGACGGAGTGTTGACATTCAGTCCGAGACCAACGACGATATAATCCACCCCGTCCATTTCCGTGCTAATCTCGGTAAGAATACCAGCTATCTTTTTCCCATTTACGAGAATATCGTTGGGCCATCTGATCCTGACCTTCAACTGCGTGAGCGAAAGCAGGGCTTCAGCCACCGCAACCGAGGTCATCAGGGTTATTCTGGGCGCTTCACCCGGAGACATGATCGGCCTCAGAATAAGGGAGGCATATATTCCGTCGCTCGGCGGTGAAAACCAGCTTCGGCCTCTCCTTCCCCTCCCCCCCGTCTGCTTTTCGGCAACAATCAGGGTGCCTTCAGGGGCACCGCGGGCCGCCATGTCTTTTGCCCTCGTATTGGTTGAATCCGTTTCGGGAAGGTAAACTATATCTCCCTTTCCGAAAACCCCTGTATTCAGCCCGTCCTGAATTTCACCGGGCAGCAGCAGGTCGGAAACATCTCTCAAAAGATACCCTTTTTTAGGAGAAGAATCTATAACATAATCCTCCTCCTTTAATTTGCGGATATGCTTCCATATGGCAGCCCGGCTGACCCCCAGTTTGTTGCTCAGCAACTCGCCGGAAACCCAGTTTTCTCTTTCCTCTTTTAGATACAATAATAGTTGATCTTTTGTAGCCATCCCTCAATACACCACCTGCAGCCCCGATTGTCAACCTGAAATTTAATTGCGGTTGACATATGTCCCCCTCTTTGATATAAGGGCGCTCCCCCTCACCCTGACCCTTTCCCCAAGGAGAGGGAACTATAAGGAGAATCCATGTTCAGCAAAAAAGTAATTAGCATAACTGAAAAAATTATGGAAGATGGCGGGGATTCCATCTCTTATGAAGAGGCTTGTGAACTTTCCGCCCTTCCCGCCGATGACACCATCGACTTGATAATGTGCGCCAACAAGATCAGGAACAGATACAGGAAAAATACCTTCACATGTTCCATAATCAATGCCAAATCCGGTTTTTGTTCTCAAGACTGCGCCTTCTGCGCTCAATCGGCACACCATAAAACCGGAGTTGACACCTATCCCCTGCTAAGCGAGGAAGAACTCGTAAATAACGCCCTCCGTATGCATGAGGCAGGCGCCACGAAATACTCGATGGTAACCAGCGGTTACATGCTCACAAACGAAGAGATCGAAACCATCAGCCGGGCGGCGGCAACCATAAAGAAGAAAACCGGTCTTATGATTTGTGCCTCACTGGGCATGCTGACCGAACCAATGGCGAGACAACTGAAAGAAAGCGGAATTACAACATATCATCATAACCTGGAGACTGCGCGAAGCTATTTTGACCAAATCTGCACCACACATGACTACGACGAGGACATTCAAACGGTCAAATCTGCACGATCAACCGGACTCAAGGTCTGCTGTGGGGGCATTTTAGGACTGGGGGAGTCGTGGGAACAGCGGGTGGAGCTGGCCTTTACACTTAAAGAACTAAACGTTGATATAATACCTATAAATTTTCTCAATCCGATTCCCGGCACGAAACTGGAAAGCATGCCTTTGCTGCTGCCTTTGGATGCATTGAAGTGCATCGCCCTTTTCAGATTTATAAACCCCGAAAAAGATATCACCATATGCGGCGGAAGAGAAGTCGTTCTGCGGGATTATCAATCATGGACATTTATTGCTGGCGCGAACGGGTTGATGGTGGGCAACTACCTCACCACACAGGGAAGAAACACCGAGATGGATATTGATATGATCAAGGAGATGGGACTTATTTAAAATGGAGACGACCCCCGAACGGAACAAACAACTGGAAATTGACGACCAAAAATATATCTGGCACCCCTTTACCCAGATGCAGGATTATGAAAGTGAAAAACCGCTCATAATCGAGGAGGGGAATGGATGCATTTTAAAGGATACATACGGAAATGAATACATAGATGGCGTTTCCTCCCTCTGGACCAACGTCCACGGCCACAGAAAAGAAAAACTGGATGATGCCCTGAGGAAGCAGACCAATAAAATCGCCCACTCTACCCTGCTGGGACTTTCCAATATTCCCGCCGTTGAATGCGCAAAAAAGTTGATCGAAATCGCACCGGAAGGCCTGACCAAGGTCTTTTATTCAGACAACGGTTCCACCGCCGTCGAGATAGCCCTCAAAATGGCCTTTCAGTACCATCAGCAGGCAGATTCGGGTGATCCGAACAAGACCAGATTTATCTCGCTTATCAATGCATACCACGGAGACACCATAGGTTCCGTCAGTGTGGGGGGAATCGACCTGTTCCACGCCACATATAAATCCCTTCTCTTCCCTTCCATTCATGTCGAATCACCTTACTGTTACCGGTGCCCATTTGGAAGGTCTCAGGGTTCCTGTGATTTTGAATGCTTCAAGGATATGGAAGAAAAAGTGGAGGCACACCACCATGAGGTGGCTGCATTTATAATTGAACCTCTGGTTCAGGGGGCCGCGGGAATACTGGTTCAACCCCCCGGCTACCTTAAAAAGGTGAGGGAGCTCTGCACAAAACACGATATCATCATGATTGCCGATGAAGTGGCTGTGGGTTTCGGGAAAACCGGCAAGATGTTCGCGTGTGAACATGAACAAATAACGCCCGACATAATGGCCGTGGCCAAGGGAATTTCAGGGGGATATATGCCTCTGGCGGCAACTCTGGCCAGTGAAGAAATCTACCGGGGATTTTTGGATGAATATGAGGAGTTCAAGACCTTCTTTCATGGACACACATACACGGGAAACCCGCTGGCCTGCGCCGTCTCACTGGCCAATATGGAGGTCTTTGAAGAGGAGCATATATTAGAAAACCTTCAGGGGAAGATCGAACTCCTGACAAACAGGCTGCAACCGATCACATCCCTGGCTCACGTGGGTGAAATACGTCAGCGGGGATTTATGGTGGGTATAGAGCTTGTGGCCGACAAGGAATCGAAGGAACCCTACCCGCTGAAAGAGAGGATCGGTCACAAGGTGATAATGGAGGCAAGAAATCACGGGGTTATAATACGCCCCCTCGGAGATGTAATTATTCTGATGCCCCCGCTCAGCATCTCAATAGATGAACTAACCAGGCTCTGTGACGTCGTATACAAATCGATCCGTGTGGTCACAGAAGAGTAGGGTCGGGTTTTACACCCGACCGAGAATCGTAGGGCAAGGCTTTAGCCTTGCATTATGTACACAGGGCTAAAGCCCCGCTCTACAGATTAAGGTGGTTTATTTCATGCAAACAAAAGGAACATTTTATTTCGACCCGGCCGACAGGATCTATGAAGACCATTTTCCCGGGAACCCCGTAGTCCCGGGCAGCCTGATAGTCCATGCATTTTCAGAAGCAGGAAAGAAGCTCGGGTTTGCGACAAATCATTGTACAATAGAAAATTTCAGGTTCCGGGAATTCGTCTCTCCCGGTGAATACCCTTTCAGCATTGAGCTTCTACCGGATCGACTGAAATGCCGGCTCTATCAGGAAGACAAAACGCTTGTCACAGGAGTTTTAAAAAGATGAAACTCAATTTTTCAGGCAATAGCGCCCTGATCCTGGGTGGCAGTTGCGATCTTGCCTTAACTCTTGCCGAATGCATGATGAAAGCGGCTCTTTCCCCGATCCTGACCTACAGAAACGAAAAGGGACAGAGACATATATCGGAAAAATTGGGGTCATTTTCAGGAAAATATAGCTCTTTCTATCTCAACTTTGGCGACCGTGATTCCCTGAATTCCCTGTTTGAGCAGGTCGGAGATGATATCGATTTTTTAGTAGATTTCGCTCAGGGGGATTTTGAAAGCTATATAGCATCCGCCGATGAGGACAGCATCCACCGTTATTTTGATGTGAACGTTTCTTTTCGTGCTGAAATCCTGAAAAGGGCGTCAAGGGCAATGCTGAAAAAGAAAAGGGGGCGTCTCGTTTTTGTCTCTTCATCGGCGGCGGACAAACCCAATCCCGGTCAGGGTTTTTACGCGGCCGCCAAACTGGCCTCGGAGGCACTTTACAAAAACCTGGGGCTGGAATTGGGAGAACGCGGGATTACCACCGTGACGCTACGCCCCGGTTATATCGACGCGGGACGGGGAAAAATGTACATGCAAGCCAAAAAGGAAGAAGTCCTCAGGATGGTGCCTATAAAAAGGGCCATTACCAAAGCCGAGGTGGCGGAAACCATCCTCTTTCTCCTTTCAGACAGCGCCGCGGGCTTTAACGCCACCGAAATTTCCCTGGATGGCGGGCTGACCGCGGGGAAATGAAGAATGACCGTTTATCTCACCGTGAATTCTCAGATTTTTCAAACGACGAGCTGGATGCGCTATGGCAGTTTAGATGTGGATTGGTCCACTCAAGTACCTTATACAATGTGAGAAAAGACAAGGTTTTTAGGTTTGCCTATGGTTGGAGGGGCGTTGCAGTTCAGCCAATTGTGAAAATGCCAAAAATCATATGGACGTCTTGAGAGAAGGAAAATACGAGGCAAATTGCGACAGTCTATATGCCATGTTTCTTTTGGCTAAATCCTCTGTTTTTGAAGATATGATAGAAGATTTTCCCAAGTATGTAACTAATCCAAACTTTGAGGCCTGGGTTCAGCGCGTTTGGACTATGCAATATTTGCCGGACAAAGAAGAATTTGACAACATACGGCAAGTAGACAGTAACCCCACAATCAGTTTGGAAGAGTTTGAACGAAGGCAGCTAGATCAGAAATTATCTTTGGAAGATAAGGAGATTACATGGCATGAAATAGAGATTGTGTTAGCTCAAGTGCCGTTTACATATACGTTGAAACTTGAGTTGCTGAGAATAAAGAAGGACTTGCGGTCCAGAATCCGAGATTTGTTTGCACCATAACAACCTCAACTGGTATTGTGTACTCCACCCACTTGATCCCCCAAAAAGGCGAAAGGAACTTGCCGATAAAGCCGGTCTTCTACCCTACGTCATTTTCCCGGATAAAACGTTGATCGAAATGGCGGCATTTTCCCCACGGTCAGAAGAAAGCCGGCTTCGTATTCACGGTATCGGATCGGTAAAATATAAAAAATACGGCACGATTTTTCTGGATATCGTCGAGCAATACTGTCGTGAGCATCATATTGAGTAATTCCGGAAGCGGCATACTAACAATACGGGAAATGTCCCTCTACATTCCTCTACATTTGGACAATTATTTCTTGACATCTGCTACATTTTACCATACGGGATGTCTATAGACTGTAGACTGTAGACTGTATTAACACTCTCAGAGATCACGGCAAACAGGGATAAAACCACTTTTTAAAGTGATAGAATTCCCTTTCGAGAATAAAGACTATAATTACCGCAATGTTTAGGGCTATGAAACTTAAGAGTGTAAAAGAAAGCGTTACCGAATACATAAGGAATAAAATCATCACAGGTGAGTTTACTGCCGGCCAAATGATCAATGAAACCGCTTTGGCCTCACACCTTAATATCAGTAGACCCCCTATACGTGAAGCACTTCGGACACTGGAAAATGAGTATCTGGTTGTCAGTGTTCCCAGAAAGGGGACATATGTTAGCAATTTATCTATTGAGGATTTACGAGAGCTCTATCAAGTAAGGGAAATGGTTGAATGTTATGCCATTGAACTTCTTGAAAGGAAAAATATCAGAAATCTGCCTGAGGTGGTCTCCTCTCTGGAAGCGTTTTCACGTTTGTCCATGCCCGACAGTAACAATATGGAACAAAGGTTAAATTACCTCAAGGCTTCCTATGATTTTCATATAAAATTGGTTGAATCTTCTGGCAATAAACTATTAACGTACTGGAACAATTCAATGTGTTCCCATTTGAATCGCTATCAGTCCATTTATTTCTATATCCCGGACTCTAAACAATGTTCCAGAGAAGACCATCAGCAGATTCTGGACCTTATCACAATGGGTGCCTATGAAAAAGTCCAAAAATTGTTGATGGAGCATATCCAGTATACCTTTGAGTTTTTGCAAGACAGAATTTCCAGCAACGAGATGGAAATAGCATGAACAAAAACTAACAAGAGAAAAGGAGGATGGAAAAATGGTAAGAAAAAGATATTCGTTATTAGTGGTATTGGCAGTAACCTTAGGTCTCGTATTTCTTGTTTTTGGAAGCCCGGCACAAGCAGCAGGGAAAACAATTAAGTGGAAGGCCCAATCAGCATGGCACAGGGGCGATGCGTTTCACAACGAGGCTGAATTCTTTTGCGAAGCACTAAAGAGAACAAGTTGCGGTCAACTGGTAATTCCCAAAATGTTTGCTGTTGGCGAATTAGTAGGCCCTATACAGGCTATGACTGAAACAGCGGCAGGAAGACTTGATTTAACACACAATAGCGGTATGTATGTTGCTGGTACCCTGATATGGACAGGACTTCCCATTGGAAGCAGGCCAGGTTATACTAATGAAAGTATTTTTTCGGCATTGCGATACCTTTATTATGGCGGCGGGTTGGATCTCTACAATGAATACATTCAGACAAAATTTAACCTGTATTCGCTTCCCGTTGTCTGTACAGCATCCGAGGCAGTATATTCAATGAAACCCATTCGTAAATTATCTGATTTTAAAGGTTTGAAGATCCGAACTTCAGGTCTGAACAAAATGTTCTTTCAAGCCCTGGGCGCAACCTGTGTTTCGATTCCCATGACGGATGTAACGCCTGCCATGCAAAGGGGTGAATTGGATGCCTGTGAAATGAGTTCGTTTTATATCGATTCCAAATCCGGCATAGAGGATGTTGCGAAATATGTGTTAACCGGTACTATACATCAACCCGTAGGGATAACAGTCCAGGTATTTATCAACCTTGATACCTGGAACGCTTTGCCTGAGAATCTAAAGCAGGCCATGAAAGATGCCGCTGAGTTAAGCATGTGGCATTCTTTCGTTTATGGTGGTTATATGGATCAGATTATAGCCGAAAAATGGTCTGACAAAATGGAGATAATAGAGGTTACTCCGGAAATGCAGAAAGGGTTTGTTAAGGCTACTGAAAAAGTAAGAAAGAAGATTATGGCAAGCAAAGATCCATGGGGCGCAAAGATATTAAAACATGAAAAAGCGTTTATGGACAAATTTCATAAGTATGCCGTAGAACCGTGGTAAAAACACCTTGCCTTGCCACTTCTCTCTTTACAATATGTATCCATGGAGAGAAGTGGCAAGAAATTATAAGCATACCGAACAAATAGATGAGACTGCTTAATGAAGAATGTTCTAAAATATATCGATTTCGTAAGTGACAAGGCTGGAGCTATTTCAAGCTGGTTTGTTATTCTTCAGATGTTTGTCACTATCTTAATCGTAGTAGAAAGGTACATCTTTAACAGAGGCGATGACTGGGCCTTTGAACTTTCCTGGATGTTTTATAGTATGGTTTTTCTCTTTGCGTTTGCCTACACAGAAACAAAAAAAGGACATGTCAAGGTAGACATACTTTTTAATCATTACCCGCTGAGAGTAAGAGCTATTATAGATGTCATCTCTTATTCATCTTTACTGGTTATATGTGCCGTGCTGGTTTGGTGTGGTGTGTCATTTGCTGAAACTTCCTGGAAAATCAGGGAATGCTCATGGCATACTATAGTGGGAGCTCCCGTATATCCGATGAAGACCATGATACCAATTGCCTTTGGCTTGTTAGGCTTGCAGGCCTTAGCCACGATTATTCGCAACTTAGTAATTGCTGTAAAGGGAAAGGAATTATGAGCCCGGAGTATCTTGCCATTCTTATGTTTGTGGCCCTTATAGGGTTGATAATAGTGGGGTTCCATGTAGCATTTGTTCTGGGTGTATTGGCACTGATATTTGGTTATCTTGCATGGGGACCAACCTTGATTGGAATGCTGCCTGCTCGAACCATGACAATGATGACGAGCTATGAGATGGGGGCTATCACACTTTTTATATTTATGGGATGTGTCCTGGAAAGGGCAGGGATAGCCGAAAGGCTTTATGGCACCATGCATATACTGATGGGAAATGTAAAGGGTGGATTACTTCTTGGAACTATGGCGATATGCATTATCTTCGCTGCCTGCACAGGCATAGGGGGAGCAGCTGTAATCATGATGGGACTGGTTGCCATACCCTCTATGATTTCCCGGGGTTATGATAAAAAAATGATTGCGGGATGTATCTGCGCAGGAGGGGGGCTTGGAGTTATTATACCACCCAGCATAATGTTGATCCTGTACGGCCCCGTTTCCGGTATAGGAATTGCCCGCCTGTTCGTGGCATCTGCTATCCCAGGCCTGATCATAGGAATTTCTTATTTAATATATATAGCTGTTAGATGTAGGTTAAAGCCGGAATTGGGTCCACCCATATCAGAAGATGTGAAAATGGGCATAAGTAAAAAAAGACTGCTCTTTCTGATGGCAAGGGATCTGCTCCCACCAGTAGTTCTGATTCTGGGTGTCCTGGGCTCTATTTTCTTCGGCGTAGCGTCTCCTACAGAAGCGGCGGGAGTTGGCGCATTTCTTTCTTTGCTGTTGATGATTGCCTATGGACGCTTCAATCTTGCAACAATGCATGATGCGCTTCTTTCAATGGCTAAAATAACAGGCATGGTATTCTTGATCATGCTGTTTGCCGGTTTTTTTACGACTGCATTTATGGCTCTGGGTGGGGGCGAGGTACTGGAGAAGTTTGTTTTTGGAATCAGCGGCGGGGGCAAGCTGAGTACGATAGTCGTTATGCTGATAATAATTTTGATTCTGGGAATGTTTATGGATTGGATTGGTACATTGCTTGTCATTGTTCCTATTTTTGTTCCTATTATTAAATCAATTGGTGCTGACCCCGTGTGGTTTGCTATTCTGTTTTGCATTACACTGCAAATCTCATATATTACTCCACCATTTGCATACAATATATTTTTCTTAAAGGGTATTGCTCCCCCAGAAATGACATTGAATCACATAATGAGAGGATGTGTCCCCTATATATTTATTCAGATAGCATTACTATTTCTATTTTACGCTGTACCGGAACTTACTTTATGGCTTCCCCGGCTATTACTAAATTAACTAAATCGAGTACATTACAACTTATCGAAGAAAGGAAATTTATCATGTTAGATAAAGTGTGGTCAGCCTCCGAAATCATGGAAAAGGCAAGAACGGGAGAAGGTGGAAGGAATGTGGAGCATAATATCAACTATACATTTCTCTATCAGGGAGATCACTGTACATTAAACAGTGTACAGCTGGCAGCAGAAACGGGTATCCCACTGCATATTCACAAGTATCACGATGAAATAATACAGATAATGGAAGGTGAAGGCAAAGGTGTCATCGGAGATGTAGAAACCAATCTTAAGAAAGGTGACGTTTTTTTCGTTCCTAAGGGAATACCTCATGCTTTGCTTTTTCCCTGCATTATTCTATCCATTTATGCTCCTGCTTTCGATCCAGATAATCCTGACCGTGTATTTTTAGAATAATTAATTGATACATATTGCCCTCACTGAACCGCTTCCACAGCCACAGAAACAAGGCAATAAAGAAATTGTTCTGGATACACACATGTTGTCGAGGACGCTTTGCGCCCTCGACAATCGCCGCGTATTCCCATTCGCTGGTCGCGAGGCGCTTCGCGCCTCACAACCAGCGAATACAGCCAACAGCACGTGCAGACAAGCAAATTTCCCCACCCGCTTGCGGCTGTATCCGTGGCGATTATTATGGAGTCTCCTGGACCCGACCGAGCAAGATCAATCATGCGGCGCTGAATGGTATATATAAACCCGCCCTCAATTTCCTAATTTCTCTTGACAAGGAAATATTTAAGCATTATTACCCTGCCTTTCGTAGGGGAGTCATCCGAGCACCGTTTTGACGGAGAGTTTATGTCGATTATTCTGAACATTCCTGCCATCGTGAGGATATCTATTGTTTTCGTTTTCGTCCTCATTATCATCAGAAAAAAAGTCTCGCTGGGCAATGCCTTCATCCTGGGAGCGATCCTCACAGGCGCACTCTTCGGGCTGAAGCCGACCGGCATGTTAAATTCCATGGCAGGCTCTGTTGTAATGCCGAAAACTCTTTCCCTCGCAGTCATGGTTACACTCATCCTCGTTCTCAGCGGCAGTCTGGAGCGGGGAGGACATATGGAGCGGCTTCTCAACAATTTCCGCGGTCTCGTTGCGAATCCCCGACTGAATCTTGCAATATTTCCCGCTCTTATCGGTCTTCTTCCCATGCCGGGAGGCGCGGTGTTCTCGGCTCCAATGGTGAAGGAACTAGGAAACAAAAGCAGGCTAAGGCCGGATCAGCTCAGTTTTATCAACTACTGGTACCGCCATATCTGGGAATACTGGTGGCCCCTCTATCCCGGGATACTCCTTTCGGTAACGCTGGCCGACATAAATCTTTGGACACTTATCATGATCACGTGGCCGCTCACTCTTGTAGCGGTTTCTGTCGGCACCCTTTCCGTAAAAGGGGTTGACCTGAAACATGCCGTGGAAAAAGGAAGGAAGAACCATTCCGCAAGACCGTTTTTTAAAGAGCTCGTTCCCATCCTCATGGTGATACTTGTAGGGCTCGGTGTGGGGACGCTGCTTTCCAGAGTCTTTCCCGGGTTCCACATCGCAAGGGAGTTGGGATTGATTATCTCGCTTATTTTAACGATCGGTTATGTGTGGCTCCAAAACGGAATGAATGGATACAAAATCCGGAAGGTCGTCATAGACCCGCACCTTTTGAAGATGTTCTATATGGTTATTGCCATACTGATCTTCAAAGGAATGCTTGAGGACAGCCAAGCCGTCGAGGCAATAAGCCTGGAATTTATGGAACTTTCCGTCCCCCTCGTCCTTATTACCGTTGCACTCCCCTTTATAGTGGGAGGGATTACGGGAATAACAATAGCCTTTGTGGGGAGTACTTTTCCCATTATCGTTCCGCTCGTATATTCCTCAGGAGAAGGCTCCTTTGTACTTGCCTATGTTATGCTTGCCCTTGTTAGCGGTCTTGTGGGGGTTCTACTCTCGCCGCTCCACCTTTGCCTTGTACTTTCAAACCAGTATTTCGGCGCTGCCGTCGGCCGCGTATACAGACATCTTATCTTGCCCTGCTTACTCCTCTTTGGAACAGGACTCGTCTACTTTTTCATCGTTCGCTGGGTGATTTTCAGATTCTAAGTTAATATACCTTTCATTATTTTCTCCACACGTAATTTAGATGGTTTCGCAAAAATCCGAAGACGGGTTCGTCAAATGCGGATTTAGCCCGGATTGTGAGGTTAAAATTTATTGACAAATATCATTTTTATGATAATTTATTCTCAAAATAAAAGGACAGGAGGATATTATGCCTTTAATTAGACCGATATCCGATTTAAGGAATCGAGCTAACGAAATATCAGAGCTTTGCCATAGCGAAGATCAGCCTGTATTCATAACCAAAAACGGAAAAGGCGATTTGGTTGTAATGAGCCAGACCCATTATGAACGTCTCCATAATTTACTTGAGCTATATCAAAAACTTGGAGAAGCCGAAGCATTGGATGCAACGGGTGAACAGGGGATAACGCACCGTGAGATGATTGGACGTTTAAGGGCAAAAATCACATGAGTAAACCCTGCGAGATTCGCTACCTGAACACAGCAGAAAATGACCTTCTTGATATTTTTGAATATATCAAGAAAGACAATGCAACTGCCGCCATCTCACAACTTGAAAAATTTGATAAGTCGATTTCTCAGTTAGCGACAAATCCATTCCTTGGTGTAATTCCTAAGGATGAACGGCTAAAGAAGCTCGGATACCGGATGCTGATTATTGACAAATACCTCGTGTTTTATGTTGTCAAAACCGAAATAGTTCAGGTACGTCGTATTATTCACGGAGCTCGTCTATATAGTTTTCTCTTCTAAAAAACCATTTGACAAACGGAGTTTCTATACCCCCCCCCATTGTCAACCTGTATTTTAATTGTGGTTGACATATGTTTCCCTCTTTGGTATAAAAGCGCTCCAAAGAAGCTAAGTAAATAGACCCAAAGGTGGGATATAAAAGAGGTATAAATGGGCATTTTAGACAAGATAA
>JAUVKS010000097.1 GCA_030596145.1 Pseudomonadota bacterium
AATGTCCGCATCTGAATCTCTCACCACAAGACCGTCCCAACCCATCAGAGCTGCTGTATTATCAACACTTAACTGGGCAGGAAATTTGACATCCACGGACTTCGAGGTCTTGGACACCTTACCTTTTCTGTTATCCACAATCTTACCGCTCCAACTGCTAAATGAAACTTTATTCATTCTTATGTCACCTTACCCTGTATTTTATCTTTTTTCATAAGTTTGGAAACTCAATAGAGAGAGTAGATTACAAATCCAACATCAGACAGTTTTCATTCTATATAACCTTCGCTCCCGGCCAAAACGGATTCCCAAACTTCTAATATTGCGCCTTCTTCTTCCAATTCCTCCCAGGACTGCAAGTTGTTCACTTTATTCATCAACTTTCTGTGCTCCAGATCCACCCTCTCCTGCATCATTTCTATCTCGACCGATTTGAGATGCCTGAATCTACCCTGCAGTTTCAGATAATCCTCCACGGGCCTGAGCGGCTCCGGCATATCGACGGTGATTCTGTACTTGCCATTTTCCACCTCATAAAGTGGGAAGATACCCGTTTCTACCGCCAGGCGTCCTACCTTGATGGTTGTATTCGAAGCCGACCTCCATCCGGTGGGACATACCGAAAGGCAGTGGATATAAGTAGGCCCTTTTATATTCTTCGCCTTTTCCACCTTTCTCATGAAGTCCAGCGGATAGCTTGGACATGCTGTTGCCACATAGGGTATATTGTGGGCTACCATAATCTCCGGGACATTTTTCTTCCATGTCTTTTGCCCATAACTCACTTTACCAGCCGGCGAGGTGGTTGCCGACGCCCCAAAAGGAGTTTGACTGGAACGCTGCATTCCGGTATTCATATATGCCTCATTGTCAAAACAAACAAAAAGCATATCATGACCCCTTTCCATTGCTCCGGAAAGAGCCTGAAGTCCGATGTCCGCTGTTCCTCCGTCCCCCGCCATGGCCACAGATTTAATATATCGATCCGGTATCCTTCCCTTGCGGCGCAGCGCTTTCAAGCCTGCCTCGACACCCGCACCAACGGCCGCGGCATTTTCGAACGCGACATGTATCCACGGCACTTCCCAAGCGGTTGCCGGGTACATACTTGAAACAATTTCCATACACCCGGTTGCACAGGAAATCACCACATCTTCACCCAGGGCCTTGCACATGAGCCGAACGGCAAGGGCCTCTCCACACCCCTGACATGAACGGTGTCCTGAAGTAAAGTATTCCTTTTTATCAACTAACCTTGGAGCAAATAAGTCAAAATTTTCTACAATATTCATTATCCCCTCACTCCATAAAATTCGTATTCTTCCGTGATGCCCTTCTTCTCAGCCTCAACCGCCTTCTCTGCCATCTTTATGAAATCTTCCACAGTCACATCACGCCCGCCAAGACCCATAATATAATTGGTTATAAGAGGACGATCCTTTTCATGATAAAATAAAGATTTCACCTCCATGCCAACAGGGCCACTTACTCCACCAAAAGAGACAGCCCTGTCGGTTACTGCCAGTACTTTTGCACCTTTTACAGCAGCCTTTAGTTCCTCAGTGGGAAAGGGTCTCCAGAGCCTGATTTTAACCAGGCCAACAGATACTCCCTTCTTTTGCAGTTCATCGATCGCTATCTCGGCCGTCTCCCCCATGGAACCCATGGTTACCAGTAAAACATCTGCATCTTTTGCCTTGTAAGTCTCCACCGGATTATAACTGCGGCCAAACTGCTTTTCCCACTCTTTCCATACCTCCAATATAATCTTCTTTGAGTTTACAATGGCAACATCCTTAGCCTTCATGACCTCCGCAAAACGATCCGGCATGGCAAACGCACCCATGGTAATCGGTTTATCAGGATGAAGGGTGGCAAATGGTTTTCGGTCGGGAAGAAATTTGTTCACCTCTTTCTGGGTGGGAAACTCTATCGGTTCAACCATGTGGGTCAACTGAAAACCATCTATATTCACCGAAGCAGGAAGCATGACATCCTTGTGTTCCGCAATCTTGAAGGATTGAATGGTCATGTCCACCACTTCCTGACCGTTTTCCGCAAACATTGTAATCCAGCCGCTGTCCCTCTGAGGCATGATATCGCTGTGATCGTTCCATATACTGAGCGGGCCGGATACCGCCCGATTGGCTATCCCCATAACTATGGGAAGTCTCATCGCGGAAACGATGGGAAGTAATTCATGCATAAACATCAAACCCTGGGAGCTGGTTGCTGTATATGTCCTCGCACCCGTCGCTGAAGCTCCGCACAAAGAACTTATGGATGAATGTTCCGACTCGACAGTAATAAACTCTGCGTTAATTCTGCCGTCTGCTACTATATTGGACAGGTGTTCCGCAATATGGGACTGAGGAGTAATAGGATAGACAGCCGCCACATCGATATTGCACAACCCAACCGCTTCAGCCGCAGCTATTCCCACTTCCATACCAACTCGTTTAGCCATTTCTTATCCCTCCTCAACCATTTCTATGGCTCCCGGCCAGCACTCCTGGGCGCAAATCCCGCAACCCTTGCAGTAATCCAGGTCTGCCATGAAATACCCATCTGCATCCTGACCGATACATGCCTCTGGGCAGAATATATAACAGATACCGCATTTGATGCATTTTGTATTATCCCATATAGGACGCTCTGCTCTCCAGCTCCCCGTATGATACTCCCTCGCGTTTCCAGGTGTAAATACCATACAACCCGGGCTGACCTCTTGCCACTTTTCTTTTACCATTGGTATACCTCAAGATTTACTTATTTTTACTTCTGAATAAGCCCTTTTCAGTGCGTTGATATTCTTCTTCGCTATCTTCCCGAATCTATCCTCAAGGGGAGCTTTCAATGAGTTCATCTTTACGGTCGGAGCCACCTTGAGAAGAGCTCCGAGCATGGTCGTATTGGTTATCGGAACGCCCAACTCCTCCCATGCTATCTTTTTCGCATCCACCGTGGCGATCTTTCCCTGAAAACCAAGTTGTTCTCTCAGCTCCTTCGCCGTTTTTGTCGTATTAACAAGCAGGATACCGTCCGGTTTCAACCCTTCGGTAACGTTAACCAGACCGATGAGGCCCGGATCAAGAACAACCACCACATCGGGTTTATAAATGCCGGATCTTATCTTTATCTGTTTGTCATCTACCCGGTTAAATGCCGCCACCGGCGCCCCTCTCCTCTCCGGGCCAAAGCTCGGAAAACCTTGGGCAAACTTACCCTCCTGAATAGCGGCCAGCGCCAGCATTTCTATAGATGTTACCGCTCCCTGTCCACCTCTTCCGTGCCACCTTATTTCAATCATTAAACAAATCTCCCACAGGTTGGATTATTATTAGACAAAAAAAGTAAAGGTCTTACTATAATAATCAGCCTTTTCTGTCAATAACTTATTTAAGATAATTCCGTAATCTTTACTCTGAAAGGTTAATCATGTATTTCTTAGCGGCGTCCTCATAAAGGTCCCTTCCCTTAGTATCATTTAAGACCACTAAGGGAAAATCCAATACCTCCAACCTCAGCATCGCCTCAGGTCCAAGATCATCATAGGCAGCAACAACAGATTTCTTCACATATCGGGCTGTCAAAGCTGCAACACCCCCGATGGCCCCGAAGTAAACTACTTTAAATCTTTTAATGGCGTCAATTACCTCAGGGGAACGTTTTCCCTTTCCGATCATCCCCTTAAGTCCCATTTCCATCAACTTGGGAGAATATTTGTCCATCCTGTAGCTCGTTGTGGGTCCAACGGAACCTATAAAGCGACCCGGTCTCGGGGGAGTGGGGGCCGCATAAAATATGGTTTCACCCTCCAGATTGATGGGAAGCTTATCACCACGGAGTATGGCTTCAAACAATTTCCTGTGGGCCACATCCCTTCCTGTAAGAACCTCACCGCTCAGCAAAACCATATCGCCCGCATTCAGTTCGTCACATACCTTATCTGTAAGGGGGGTGTTAATTCTAATAATGTTTTTCATTTCAGATTATTGCTTCCTTATGCCTCGCAACATGACACTGAAGATTTACCGCGACAGGCAGGCTTGCTATGTGGCAGGGCATCATCTCTATATGTACAGCAAGTGATGTTATCCTCCCGCCATATCCCTGGGGACCTATACCAAGCCTGTTTACCTCTTCAAGAATTTCCTCCTCCAATTTTGACAACCGACTATCGCTCCGATTCTTTTCCCCAAGGGGTCTCAGAAGCGCCTTCTTGGCAAGAATAGATGACTGCTCAATAGAACCACCTATACCCACGCCTATAATCGTTGGAGGACAGGGATTGGGGCCAGCTTTTTCAACGCTCTCTATAATATACTTTTTAATTCCTTCAAGTCCTGCCGAGGGTACAAGCATGGCACAGCTACTCATATTTTCACTCCCTCCACCCTTCGGCATGGCGGTTATCTTTATCCGATCGCCTTCCACAACTTCTATATGTACTATCGCGGGAGTGTTATCACCTGTATTTTCCCTTGACAGGGGATCGCACACAGATTTCCTCAAGAAACCATCGCTGTATGCTTTTCTTACTCCTTCATGAACAGCATCGCAAAAATTTCCTCCAATAACATGAACATCCTGACCCAGTTCTATAAAAACCACCGCGAGTCCAGTGTCCTGACACAGGGGAACAGATTCCTCCTTTGCAATTCTTGCGTTTTCAACGATTCTCTCAAGCACATACTGTCCTAATTCAGAATCCTCCGATTTAACAGATTCCCCTAAGACAGACAGAACATCCTCTCCAAGATCGATATTTGCCTCCATAAAGAGTTTTCTGATTGTTTCTATTATTGTTTCGCAGGATATTTCTCTTACTGCCTTCATAACAAAACCTTACAAGAATGTTGGAATTGGCCTCTAAGAGGCGAATCAAG
Organism: Pseudomonadota bacterium; assembly: GCA_030596145.1. Classification (GTDB taxonomy): domain Bacteria; phylum Desulfobacterota; class Syntrophia; order Syntrophales; family JADFWA01; genus JADFWA01. The sequence goes on from JAUVKS010000097.1 coordinate 4,890, forward strand.
ATTTTTTCGGTAACAATCAAATCGCAGCGGAACGCTTGCAAATCCAACTGTTTGATCCGCCGTAGGCGGAGAGTTTTGGATTTGCAGTGGAGCGAGAATTAGAATTGTCGAAAAAATGTTTTGAGCATCGAGGAGTTCAATTCCAACATTCTCCCCAACCTACATTCCCCGGCGGAATTCAATAGCCTTAGACAGTGTCATCTGATCCATGTATTTGAGATCCCCCCCTACCGGTACCCCAAGAGCAATTCTGGTAACTTCTACACCCTTTCCTCTTAGAAGTTTAGTAACGAGCAAGGCGGTCGCTTCACCCTGGACGCTCGGATTAGTTGCTATAATAACTTCTTTGATCTTATCGTCCGATACCCTCTCTAAAAGCTCCTTCAGCTTCAGGTGGTCCGGTCCGATCCCATCAAGCGGTGACAGGGTTCCGTGAAGAACATGATACGTACCCTTGAAGCTACCGCTTTTCTCTATGACCATCAATGAATCAGGATCCTCTACTACACATATGACATCATCCCTGGCAGTATTCCTGCATATTTCACAAAGATTCTCCTCTGCCAGATTGAAGCAAACGGAACAGAATCTGATTTTTTCCTTAACCTCAATAATACTCTCAGCAAGTCTTCTTGCATCATCATCAGAAATACGGAGGATATATGCAGTCAGTCTCGCTGCCGTCTTTTCCCCTATCCCTGGAAACCTGCTGAATTCCTTGATTAGTCGTTCTATCGGAGGAGCATAACCTGTCATCCTGAGCTCCCTCCTACGCCAAGCCAGGGATATTAAGCCCGCCGGTAATCTTTGTCATCTCTTCCGATACCATTTCCTGGGCCATTCGTATCCCTTCACTCACAGCTGCCACGATCAAATCCTGAAGCATCTCTATATCTTCGGGATCTACAACATCTTTTTCAATTTTCAGTGACACCAATTCATTCTTTCCGTTAACAACAGCAGTCACCATCCCTCCCCCAGCTGTCGCCTCAACGGTTCTGGACCCCATCTCTTCCTGGAGACGCGCAATTTTTGCCTGCATTTTCTGAGCTTGTTTCATTATGTTCCCAAAATTTTGTGCCAATGTACCTACCTCCTGATTTTTTTATGAATGATCATGAAACGCAAGGCGCATAGCGCAAGAAGCTTGTAATTCTTAGCTCTTTCGCTATGCGCTTTGCTCTCCGCACTTCGCGCTATTCAGCGATTACCTTTCGTAATAACTTCACGAACCTGGGCACCCTCAAATATATCCAAAACCTTTTGCAGCAAGGGATGATTCAAGGCTTCTCTCTTTATATCATCGTTCTTGTTATTCTGGATGAACCCATTTCTGCCCGTATTGCTACTGTCTTCGGTAGTCGATTCAACCGACTTGATTTTTATAATTACATCCTCTCGGAAAAACTCCTTCGCCATCTCTGTCAGGCGATCCTTCTGAGATTTCTCATTTATATAATCCAAGAAGACATACCCCTTGGGAAAACCTATCTGTAAGCACCTGTTTGCATACTCGAGAATTTTCCCAGGCTCAATTTTAGACCAAAGCGGAAAACTCTTCTGCTTTACAAAGTTTTTATAGTTTTCCCAGAGATCTTCATGACCTATTTCTTCCCTGACTCCGTATTCCGGGCGATCCCTTTCAGATAACCTGTCTTCAAAAATGCCCAAGGGTTCCTGATTAGGTTTTGCAGAAAATTCTTCTTCGGAAGACAATTTCTTCTCAAGTCCCTCCATTTTCGCCAGTATCTCGTCAACCGGTATCATCGGTTCAAGATAGGCCATCCTCACAAGGGCAAGTTCAATGTTTAATCGAGGATTAATACTCCTTCTAATATCCTCTTCTTCATTCATAAGAACATCTAACAAGCGTTGAAGATTCTCCCTGGAAATGCCCTTTACCTGTTCCTTTAGCTCCTCAATCTCACTTCCGCTCAGATCAACAAGAGAGTCATTTTCTCCTGCTACCTTTGTCAAGAGTAAGTTTCTAAAATGATTGAGGAGAATCTGATAAAAGTGCTTCATGTCCAAGCCTGAGTAGTATCCCTCATCAATGATCTTCAGGCATGTACCTGCGTTTCTTTCAAAAACTGCCTTTGAAAGATCGAAGAGAAGACGCCTATCGGTCAGGCCTAAAAGGGTTTTTGTGTCACTATCCTTGATATCAGTACCGGCATAGGATATTACCTGGTCAAATATACTCTGGGCATCCCTCAAACTTCCATCCCCGCCCTCGGCAATCCAGGTCAGGCTA
>JAUVKS010000103.1 GCA_030596145.1 Pseudomonadota bacterium
TTTGCATGATTCATCCAAGGGGTTTGCATATCCATAAATGCTGAACTTAGCGCCCTTCGGTGCGGGCTTAAAAGATGAACGTCGAACATCGAACGTCCAACATCGAATTTTGAATAAGGAATTCTGCCAATTTATAAACTGACAGAGCACTTCTGTCCCTCAGCCACGCCAAGATAATGCCAAATGGCGAGTCAAGTAAAAAATGTTTCATTTGTTAAAATTTTTACATATTCTTTAACAACATGTTTTGAGATGCCTGTGACCACATGAACATAATTTAGGTCCTGATTATATTTATAGGCCGTTTTTACTCTTTGATAATTTTTCAAATAATTATCAACGGCTCTTTGGCTATGTTGGCACTCGCGAGCCACATTAGCGGGGTCTTTTTTCTCTGCCACAACTTTACGAATGATAGTAACTTTGTGGGATATGCAAGATCCCATGTCATGAAGAGCGCCAGTATGCGGCAAAGTGCACTTATGTTCTTTCTCATATGCTTTTCGTATTCGGGAGACTCGTGCCGGCTCTCTGAGAATTAAAAGACTGATATCCCTGCCGGAAAGGATGCCGCCCTGCTCATAAGCTTCGCGAATAATTCTGGCAACTGCATTCTTAGTAATTGTGGCCATTGAATCACCTTTTATGAGTTGCTTGACGTCTTTATCATTAATAATAGTAAGTACCACAGGTACATATTTTCGGTTGGGGGAATCACCCCTGGTATCTTTGTGTAGTGCGTTCCAAAGGATCTGTCCTGGTTTTAGACGTTTGGTTTCAGGACTCAATGTGTCAAACAAGGAGATGAGTTCGTCAGCCACTTTTTCGCGCATCACCGGCCCGAAAAATTTTGGGAACTCCCGTGCAAAAAAATTAACCACCGCAGGCTTGAAAAAACGATATTGGGCAGCGTTATATCGCTTAATACTATCAGTTGTTATGGACATTGGAACCTCGTTGAGTTTTTGAAAAGTTGGAGTGTCCTTCAAAAAAAAATTTCAACTCAGCCTTCCGATGAGCAATGATATTGCTTGTCTGATACAGTTGATGGTACTCCGTCACCAAAGAAGCTGACAGTTTAACCAGAAAACCAATGGTATAAACATCAAAGCCTTGTTCACTTAGGGCGACAACACGTTTGAACTTGCTTGTATAATTTTTCACGGCAGCTACGCTGTGATGAGTAGCTCTGGCGATTTCAGAATACTCTTTACCTTGCAGCCAGTGCTGGACGATAAGACTGCGATGAGAAATAGAGCGCCCCATATCTTTGACCGTTGAGCGCAAAGGCAAAACAATATTTTGAGCTTTTAGTTGTTGTAGATCGCGGCTTATGGTTCGTTCTCCAAAGTTGAATAGACGATTGGCTAAATCTTCAACGGTTAATAGGCCCCCTTGCTGAAAGGCTTCGGTACATACCCGTTGAATACGATACTGGCGCAAACCGATGACTCCGTATTTTTTTCGGACATTCAGGTCATCTTGACCGGTATCTAAAGTCAGAGTCACTGTAACTTGTTTACTGTCAGCTAAACGTACGTTGGGACCTTCATCAATGGAGATTATTTGAAAGAGAATTTGCCCGGGTTTCAAATGACCACTGGTTTCAAAATAGGGGCCATACACTTTATAGACACACTCAAGCACAGCTTTTGCTTCAAAAGGCGAGCATTGCAAACCACGAGTCATTTCATTCATAAATTGTTGATTAAGTTGTTTTTGTGATAGACGGTCCCATTTTCGGAGAGAAGAGTTATTAATCATGATGAACCTCCCAATGATTAAAAGAGTGATGGTTTTGGCAAACTCCAGTCGGGCTACACCCTCCTTACGTTTGCCAAAAATATATATCTGGTTCATCAACATTATATCATTCTCTTTCTTATTGCCATACGGCACAATTATAGGCGGGAATCCATAAACGGCCAAGCACTTGAAAAGACTGGATTCCCGTTTTCACGGGAATGACAAAACGATAGGAAATCGACTTTTTACGAAACCATCAACTTTATGTTTAAATTCGGCAATCTACAGTATAGTTCTCCGCCCATTATACCTTTCGACGTCGTAATATTTGTCCACATCAACAAGTTTCAGTTTGTCGATGACCTCCTTGAGAGGAACAGATGTAATATTTCCATGCGTGAGGCTCACCATACGACCAAAATCTTCATTGATGATCATATCGACTGCCGAAATGCCGAACCTCCTCGCCATCAGGCGATCGTGGGCCGATGGCGTACCACCCCTCTGCAGATGGCTTAGAATCACGTAACGCGATTCCAATCCTGTCTTTTTTTCTATCTCGTCCGCTACATACATGGCAATTCCACCAAGGGAACGGTGTCCAAAGTCATCAACTTTTTCGTCCTTGTAAAATTCTTTCATGTCTACCATCTTTACCCCTTCAGAGATAACGATGATGCTGTACCGTATCTCCCGTCCCTCACGCTCTTGAAGAAGTTCGCAAACGCGATTTATGTCGAAAGGATGCTCGGGGATCAGAATCATATATGCACCGCTGCTCTCACCTCCATGAAGGGCAAGCCAGCCGGCATGACGCCCCATTGTCTCCACAACAAAGATGCGTCCATGGGAACCTGCTGTGGTGCGCAGCCGATCAATCTCTTCCGTGATAATGCTTACAGCCGTATCAAAACCAAGAGAATAGTCTGTTGCTGAGAGGTCATTGTCGATGGTTTTAGGAATTCCAACCGTCTTAATTCCTTGCCTGTATAATTTATGAGCGACTCCCAGGGTATCTTCACCCCCAATCGCCACGATGGCATCGATCCCGAGTTTCTTGATATTTTCAATCAGCTTTTCAGACCGGTCGTTTTTCGGATTGAAGGGATTTGTCCGCGACGTTCCAAGGTTTGTTCCTCCAAAGCGGTCCCACGTCCTGACGACCTCTTCGTCTAAATGTTTCAGGTGACGGGCACGGCTTTCCGGATCATCGGGGTCAACCTCTACCAACCCCTGCCAACCATTCATTATACCGATAACTTCAAACTTTACAGAACGTTTCTCTTCAAGTTGGGGATCGAGGGCTGTTTTTGTAACCCATTTGATCGCCCCGTTTAAACCGGGACAGTCTCCTCCTCCTGTTAGGACTGCTATCCTCATCGACACGAAAACCTCCTTTTATTTTAACCAATATTATAAAATAACCCACAACCAGTTAATCGGTCAAGAAATTTTATTCCCAGACACCTGCAATCGGCTGCCGGCAAAAGGCACACTTACCATCCTTGATCCTGTTTTCTGTAATCAAATATCCGAGGCGTTCTATAATCCTCTTTTTACAGGATGGGCAGTATGTGTGATTCGAGTCCGCCTGCGGAACATTGCCAACATAGACATAATGAATCCCCATCTTCATGGCGGTTTTTCTTGCATTTTCCAGAAACGTAATAGAAGTCGGAGGAAGATGTGTCAATTTGTACCGGGGAAAGAAACGTGAAAAGTGAAGCGGGTAATCGGGGCCAAGATTCTCCAGTATCCATTCGCACATCCGTTTTATCATCTCCATATTATCTGTATAGGTCGGCACGATCAGGACCGTTATTTCAAACCAGACACCCTTCTCTGTTAGTATCATTAGGGTTTTCAGAATTGGTTTTAACCGGCCGGCGTTTAGCCGTGAATAGATCTCCTCGGAAAAATTCTTGATATCAATATTTGCGGCATCCAGCGTCTTGCAAAGTTCCAAGAGGGGAGGCTTGTTGATATAACCATTGGAAACCCATACATTCTTGATACCAGCTTCGCGTGCCAGCCGGGATATGTCCAGCATGTATTCATAAAAGGTCGTTGCCTCGGAATATGTATAGGCAATGCTCCGGCAATCGGTTTTCCTGACATTCTCCACAACGGCATCTGGAAACATATCCATAAATCTGACTTCCTCAGGTCGCGCCTGCGATATCTCCCAGTTCTGGCAGTTAAGACAGCGAAAATTACATCCTGTTGTGGCTATAGAAAACACCCTGGATGAAGGAAAAAAATGGTATAGAGGCTTCTTCTCAATAGGATCAACATGTGTCGCACAAGGATTACCATAAACCAGCGTGTATAGCTTTCCATCCTTGTTGACGTGGGATTGGCACTTGCTCCGGGCATTCGGCTCCAGAATACATTGATTCGGACAGGTCAGACACTGGACATTTTTGCCCCGTTCCACTTTGAAATAGACTTCTTTTGACCACTTCCAGAGTTTATCAGGAGCATCGTTTTGAGTAATCTTCTTTTCATTTTTTTCGGAGGGCAAAATCCATCGCGCAAAGACATCCGTTGAAGACAAGGATAAGGTACAGACAATACCTGTTTTAATCAACTCTCTTCGCGTAAAATACATTATTTTCCTCCCCTACTCCTCTTCTTCATGTCGCAGTCCTTCCCCGCACCAGCAACCCGGAGATGATAAGTATTTTAAACGCTACTAAAAATAAACAGGTATAATAAATTCCAAAAACAGGGATAACAAAGAGACCAACAAGGAGTGCTCCCAGGCTTGCCCCTAACAGGTCGGCGGCATAAAGTGAACCGGCTGTCTCCCACGGAGAGGTAAACAGAATTTTTCCGGCAATGGGAAATTCAAATCCTGTCAATGCACCGATTAGAATGGTCAGAAGAGCGAAGGAAAAATCACCAAGCAGAGTTCGCCCCCAGAAAAGCATTGCCATAAAGAGAATGATGTAGACTACAATCGCTATTTCAACCTCCAGAATTGACCTCCTGTTTATCGTATAGTGTCTTGAAATCATCCTGTTTGCCATAAAGCTTCCTATCGCAAGCCCTAACATGAATGAAGCGATAATCATGCCTATCCCTGTGTAAACGCTGCCGTGCAAAATCTGATAGCACAGTAGAATAATAACTTCCATGGAAGAAGCCGTAAAACCTGTCGAAAATATGGCCTTTCTGACTATCCCGATACGGGAAAAATATACAATAAAGAACAGGGAAACCACAATCAAAGGTATCCTGTAGTTTTCCTGGAACATGCTGAGCCAGACGCGCATCCGGTAGAAAAATGCCGTGGGGCGCAGATCGTGGTTTACCGGAACGCTATCAATAATACAACCCTCTACGAAGGACAATCTTTCAGGAGTCACTCTCCCTGTCAGGTAATTTTTATTGACGTAAACCGTTTCGATGTTCCGCGAGGAGACAAGTGAAGCTATATCAGAAGAAAGTGGTGAGTCAGATGCAATAAAGATATTCTTTTCCCCCGGTATAATCAGGACATTTTTGAAGACCTGTTTCAGTGTGTTTTTCAGGGAAGAAAGAAAGCGTGCCTGGTCATCGCTGATATAATTCTCCGCCCCGGGAGCACCAAAGCAGATAACACCTCCCGGCAGGAGCACCGATCTGACCTCTTTAAAGAATTCAAGGGTATAAAAACGGTTGAGCTGGAGCGATCCGGGAGCTGGAAGATCAAGGATTACACCATCATATTTTTTATCTGTCTTTTGAATAAACTTTCTTCCGTCATCGAGATGCAGGTGAACTACCGGTGGAAAATGAATATCAAGGTGTTGCACGCCGGCGGATATGATTGCGGGATCAAGTTCAACATAATCAATATTTCTGACATCGTATTTCATAATCTCATCAATAACACCGGCTATACCACCTGAAACCAGAAGGACGGATTCAACCTTCGGGAGTTGTGGAAGTGCGTAATGCACGATTTCTTCGTTGGCAAAGGTGTTGGGGACGGAGAAAAGATGCCCCCCGCTCTCAAAAAAGGATATCTGATCATGACTCTGTGTGACAACCAGCCTTCCGTAAGGGGATTCCCCGTGATCTACTATCTTCTGGTACGGATAAAGCCAGTTCAGGGAAATGCTATTCAGGTTTACAAACCAGCCAACACAAAAAAGGGATATCAGTCCGATGATTCCCAGAGAGCTGTAAAATAATCCCCGACCGTAACCTTCAGGCTTTAGTGATAAGAAACCCAAAAGGCAAAGAATTGCGGGAAGATACAATGCGGTCAGATTGTCGCAAAAGCGGACAAGGATGAAGGTGAAAAGAACCCCCCCGAGGATATCGCCAATATTGTCAAAAAAATAGATTCTGCCGATGCTACGGTCATCAGAATCACTGACGGCCAGGATACTGCAGGCAAGAGTGAGCAGTCCCCCGGAAAGTATACAATAGGGAATGAGAAGAATCGTTGCCCAGATAATCATGGGTCCGAGGCCTGGGAGCTCCCCTCTGATGAAGATTTCGTCTCTGAAAAAGCGGATAAGAATAATGTGAAAAATGGGGAGAAAGGCAACAAGATAAAGTGATAAACGGAGCAAGAACATCTGTGTGCGAGAAGAGGTTATGAACTTCGCAAGCCATGCCCCCAACCCTGTAAGTAAGAGCCAGAGAGAAAAGAGAATTCCAAAAACGACCTCATTCCCTTCAAAGACATTTATAAATTCACGAATAACAGTAATCTGGGTGATTACCGAAGATATGCCGAGAGCAGTAATCGCAAAGAGGATAGGAAATGTTTTGAGATTTCGTGCCATAAATCACCGTTGATACGTTCGTAAAAAGTCCGCATTTCTGTCGTTTTGTCATTCCCGACTTGATCGGGAATCTATAACTGCATGTAATTACTGGATTCCCGTTCCCCGATCGGGGTCGAGGACAAGCTTCACGGGAATGACAAAATTGTGTATATTTCGACTTTTAATATCTTGAAATAAAAGCACTATGTGCTATATCTATTTCTACTGCTATTTCTCCTGAGCACGTTCACTTTTAAGGATATTTCAGACCTCCTTCCCCCGCTTCAACTTAACCGGCTTGAACCAAAAGGAAAATAAAACGATTACGAAAAAAATTATTGTG
>JAUVKS010000062.1 GCA_030596145.1 Pseudomonadota bacterium
CCTGCCCTGTTGGTTCAAGGGAAAATAAAGAATGACAACGGGCTGAGCAGTTATGTATTAACATAATAACCATTAAGTGGAAAAGGGGTTCTAAGATGGAAAATGTACAATACGATGAAAAAGCTGACAGGTATGTTGTGGAATTAGTAAAAGAAGACTATGAGCATCTGGATGAAATCATTGGTCGATATAGTGATAAACCAGGCTACCTCATACCCGCCCTTAAAGATGCCCAGGGAATATTCGGTTTTCTGCCTTTGGATGTACAAAATTATTTGGCTAAAGGACTTAGAATATCTCCCAGCCATATTTATGGAGTGGTTACCTTTTATGCCTTTTTTACAACTGTCCCACGGGGCCAGCATGTAATAAGGTGTTGTATGGGAACGGCGTGTTACGTGAAGGGAGCAGCCGACATCGTAAAGAAGGTAGAAGATACATTAGCCATTAAAGTGGATGAAACAACAGAAGATCTTAAATTTTCCCTGGAGGTCGTACGATGCGTGGGGGCTTGTGGTTTGGCACCTGTTATCTTTATTGATGATGACGTACATGGGATGTTGGAACCCAAGAAGATTGAAAACATTTTGGAAAAGTATTGAGGATTAAAAATCTGGTCTTTATGGAATTGAATGGTAAGGAGGATTAAATGAAAAGGTCTCGGTCACAAATTATGTTATGCTTCGGCACGGGTTGTGTTGCCTGTGGTTCAGGAGAGGTCAAAAAAGCCTTGGAAGAAGAAGTGGCTAATCGCGGTCTTGAGGAAGAAATCGAAGTTGTTATAACGGGCTGCAACGGCTTCTGTGCCCTGGGTCCTGTGATGGTCGTTTACCCTGAAGGCATATTCTACGTGCAGGTCAAGCCAGAAGATATTCCCCATCTGGTTGAGGAACATTTCTTGAAAGGCAGACCGGTAGAAAAACTTATGTACAAGGAGCCTGTGAAAAAGACCCATGTTCCCTTAATGAGGGATATCGGTTTCTTTAAGCACCAAAGAATTATTGCCTTGAGAAATCGTGGGCTAATCGATCCTGAAAGGATTAATGAATACATCGCGCGGGACGGCTATCTTGCTTTATCCAAAACGTTGGATTCCATGAGTCCTGAAGAAGTTATCCGGGAGGTAAAGAATTCTGGTTTAAGAGGAAGAGGGGGAGGTGGTTTTCCTACGGGGAGGAAATGGGAAGAGGTGAGAAAATACGATCGTTTCCCTAAATATACTATCTGCAATGGTGATGAAGGCGATCCGGGAGCCTTTATGGATAGATCCATATTAGAAGCCGACCCACATTCTGTTATAGAGGGGATGGCTATCTCAGCCTATGCCATGGGAGCGCAACAGGGATTTATCTACGTAAGAGCAGAGTACCCACTCGCTATTGAACGATTGGAAATCGCACTATCCCAGGCTCGAGAAAATGGCCTTTTAGGAAAAGATATCCTCTATAGCGGTTTTGATTTTGACATTGAAATTTACCCCGGTGCGGGGGCCTTTGTCTGTGGAGAATCGACTGCCTTGATGTATTCCCTGGAGGGGCGCCGTGGGATGCCGCGGATTAAACCACCGCGCTCTGCAGAATTTGGATTGTGGGGACAGCCTACCAATCTCAACAATGTCGAGACCTTTGCCAATGTTCCCCCTATTCTTCTGAAGGGTGCGGACTGGTTCGCACAGATTGGAACTGAAGGGAGTAAAGGTACGAAGGTATTTGCTCTTACAGGAGCCATTAATAATGTCGGCCTGGTTGAGGTCCCCATGGGAACGTCTTTGCGTACCCTGGTCTTTGATATAGGTGGAGGAATTCCTAATAAACGTAAATTCAAATCTGCCCAGATGGGAGGACCCTCCGGTGGTTGTGTTCCCACCGAGCTTCTGGATACAGAAATAGATTTTGATTCCCTCAGCCAGGCTGGTGCCATGATGGGTTCGGGTGGTGTGGTAATTATGGATGAGCGAACCTGTATGGTAGATACAGCAAGGTTCTTTATAGATTTTTCTGTGGGTGAGTCATGTGGAAAATGCGTTCCCTGCAGGGAAGGTCTTAAAGTGATGCTTGACAAATTGATGGAAATCGTAGATGGTTTGGGGAAGGAAGGGGATATCGAGTTTCTACAGAAGCTCGGCAGACACATCCAGAACACCTCTCACTGTGGATTAGGGCAGACTGCGGCCAATCCGGTTCTTTCAACCATCAGATATTTTCGGGATGAATACGAGGCCCATATTAGAGAAAAGAAATGCCCGGCCTTAGTTTGTACCAAACTGATTAAGTTTGAGGTTGATGAAGAAAAGTGTAAAATGTGTGGACTCTGTTTCAAGGCCTGTCCAGCGGGAGCCATTACCTGGGAGAAAAAGCAGCCAGCCAAGATAGATCAGACCAAATGTACCAAGTGCAAGAGTTGTATTCAGGCCTGCAAATTCTGGGCTATTCAATAAACTGGGGAAGGGAAGCATGCCGCAGCTTTTTAGTAATATGACCGTAAAGTTTAACAACCTGTCTCTTAGAACGAAATTAGCCATTAGTTTTATTTTGGTTGTGGTCGCTGTTGGGCTGGCTTCTTCTTTGATTGGCATCCGGCTGGTAGCAACCGATTTAGTAAAAAGGGCACAGCTAAAGGTTCAGATTGATCTCAACTCGGCCTGGATGGTGTATAATGACAGATTGAAAGATGTCGAAACGGTCGTACGTTTAACTTCAGAAAGATTTTTTCTCAGGGAAGGGATTCCTTCAGGTAACTGGGATGAACTCAAAAGAGAGCTTGAGAGAATCAGGCTGGAGAATAACCTGGATATTCTAACGCTGACCGATAAGAAGGGGAAGGTACTGGTTAGAACAAGGAGCCCCTATACGGTGGGGGATGATCAATCCAACGATGAAATAGTAGGAGCTGTCTTAAAAGAGAGGAAGACAACAAAGGGAACGGAAATCATTCCTCAAAAAGAATTAAGCAAAGAGGGGAAGGAACTGGTGGATCAGGCTTTTATGGTCTTTACAACTACCCCAAAAGCCAAACCCCGGATTAAAGATCGGGAAACATCCGGTATAATGCTAAAAGCTGCTGCCCCTGTTTTTGGTGAAGGGAGCAAACTTATAGGGGTGCTCTATGGAGGACACCTTCTCAATCGGGATTACCTTATCGTTGATGAGGTAAAAGATATTGTTTACAAAGGGGTAAAGTATAAGGGGAAGGATATAGGTACGGCGACTATCTTCCAATGGGATGTGAGGACCTCCACAAACGTTAGGAATTCAGATGGGTTGAGGGCAATTGGAACCAGAGTGTCCAGTGATGTATACGAAAAGGTCCTGGAAAATGGGCAACCCTATATCGGTCGCTCCTTTGTGGTGAATGCAGATTATATCACGGCCTATGAACCCATAAGGAATATAAAAGAGGAAGTCATAGGAATGCTCTATGTGGGAATATTAGAATCTCCCTATACGGACAGAAGGAACGAATTGGTTTTAAGTTTTTTCGCTGTTGCCATTTTGGGAATCATCCTGGCTTTGCTAATGGTTGTTTTTGTTACCTCACGCATTACCAGACCGTTGGATAGTTTGGTCTTTGCCACAGAGAAAGTTGCTCAGGGTGATCTTGCTTATGAGGTACCGGTACAATCCAGTGACGAGTTAGGAAATGTGGCTGCATCGTTTAATAAGATGACGAAGGTTCTTCAATCATCCAACGAGGAGATAACGAAACGAACCAGGGATTTGGAAAAAACCAATAAAGAACTGAGAGAAACCCAGGCACAGTTAATTCAAACGGAAAAAATGTCTTCTCTGGGAAGATTGGCTGCCGGGGTTGCACACGAGATAAACAATCCGTTGACAGGGGTAATGACCTTTTCCCATCTGTTGTTAAAAAACGCCAAGGATGAGGCAACCAGAAAAGATCTGGAAATTATTGTGAGAGAAACAACGCGCTGTAAAAAGATTATAAAGGGCGTCCTGGATTTTGCACGTGAAACACCACCCCAGAGGAAGCTGTGTCAAGTCAACGATATTATCGGAAGGACCTTAGCCATTCTCGAACCTCAGGCTCTCTTCCATAATATCCAAACAGAAAGGAATCTTGATGATAAACTCCCTCAAATCTGGATTGACGAAAATCAGATGGAGCAGGTTTTTATGAATATTGTCTTAAATGCTGCAGAGGCAATGAAGGGTGAGGGACGTTTTTCCATCTCCAGTTCTCTGAACAAAAAAGGAGATTTTGTGGAAGTTCGCATGGAGGATACGGGAATGGGAATCTCCAAGGAAAACCTTAACAAAATCTTCGACCCCTTTTTTACCACCAAAGATCCGCAAAAGGGGACGGGGTTAGGCCTTTCTGTTAGTTATGGTATTGTTCAGAAACACAAAGGGGATATCTTAGTAGAGAGCGAAGTTGGTAAAGGAACAATTTTTATTATTAAACTACCTGTTGATAAAAAGGAAGATTAAAAAGGAAACCTCTCATTTGATAGTAAAATGAGGGCAATAGCAACAAAGGGAGGGTATTATTATGGGAGCAATCAAAGCCAAAATACTGGTGATAGATGATGAGCAGATTGTCCATGAGAGCTGTAACCGAATCTTAACAGAAGAAGGCTATGAAGTTAAGAGTGCCTTTACAGGGCAAGAGGGTTTTAAAAAAATAGAGGAGGAACAGTTTGACCTTGTTATCACCGATCTTAAGATGCCGGGGATTAGCGGAATGGAGGCCTTGAAAAAAATCAAGCAAGATAATCCCAATATCGGTATTGTTATGGTCACTGGTTACTCGACCGCAGAGACCGCGGTAGAGGCAATGAAACTGGGGGCATTTGATTATCTTCCCAAACCCTTTACACCGGATGAATTAATCTCTGTTATCAATAAGGCCGTGGAGAAGAAAAGAGTGTTACTTGAAACCAAGCATCTGGAGAGTGCTTATCGGGATGCGACGAAGGCTATCAGTTCTTCTCTCAATTTGAATGAGGTCTTAGACTTGATTGTAAAAAGTGTAGTAAATTTGCTTAAGGTGAAAGGGTGTGGTGTAAATCTGCTGGATGATACAAGGAAGAAGTTGGAAACCAGAGTTGCATTTGGGCTTAGTGACAATTATCTTGCCAAGGGTCCCCTTGATGCAGACAAAAGTGTGACTGAATCCATTGAAGGGAAAACTGTCTTTATTGAAGATATTGCAAAGGACCATCGCGTTCAATATCCTGAAGAGGCTAAAAAAGAGGGAATTGTTTCTATCCTCTCTATTCCCCTGAAAGCAAAAGAGAAAGTGATTGGCGTATTGAGAGTTTATACAGGGGAGCTCCGTCGATTTAATGATAGGGAGATGGAGATGGTTAATAAACTTGCCGAACAGGCAGGCATAGCTGTAGTAAATGCCAAACTATATAAGGACATCAAAGACGATTACGAAAGCTTGAAGAAAGAACTGCCACCCCATCTGGCAGACAAGCTTTCTAAAAAGTAAATATAATTCTGAATAAAAGGAGGCTTTTATGGAAAAGCAAAAAGCCAGTATTTTAGTGATCGACGATGAAACTATTGTCCATGAGAGCTGTGGCCGAATATTGCGTGAAGAAGGCTATGAAGTCGAAACGGCCTTAAGTGGACAAGAGGCGTTACAGAAATTGAGAGAGAAGCGATACGACCTTGTTCTTAGTGACATTAAAATGCCAGGTATGGACGGAGTAGAAACACTGGAAAAAATGAAGAAAGTAGTTCCGGATATTACCGTGGTGATGTTTACAGGCTACACATCAGTTGCGACCGCGCGGGACTCCATGAAGTTGGGCGCTTTTGACTATTTGCCGAAGCCCTTCACCCCTGATGAATTATTAGACGTGGTGAAAAAGGCGGTTGAAAAAGATGCGGGAATTCAAGAGAAGCTGGAAAGAGAAGAAAGGTTTCAGGCAATGACAAAGGCAATCCATTCAACCCTGAACTTAAGGGAGGTGTTAAATTTAATAGTTACCAGTGTGGTCAAACTTTTGAAACTGAAAGGATGTACCATAAGCCTTTTAGACAGGAAGAAAGAATATTTCAGGGTCTGTGCCTCTTATGGGTTGAGTGAGAAATATCTTAAAAAAGGGCCTATTGCTGCGGACAAAACGTTATCGAAAGTTCTTTCAGGAAAGACCGATAGCGTTCTGGATGTGGCAACCGTTCCCCAGATGCAATACCTTTGGGAAGCAAAAGAAGAAGGGATTGCATCGATTTTTTCACTTCCTCTTAAATTGAAAGAAGAAGTAATTGGGATGCTGAGGATTTATACGGCTACGTCCAGGGAATTTCCCCAGGAAGAGATCGATTTCTTAAATGGTTTTGCCGAGCAGATCTCTATTGCCCTGGAAAATGCTCAGACTTACGAAGATGTTCGAAGCAAATATGAATCCTTAAAGGATGATCTCTGGGAATGGTGTGAGTACGATTCAATGAAAATAAGTTAGGATAAGGGGAGGTAGATATGTCTGAGAAAAAGGCAAAGATTCTCATTATAGATGACCAACCGAGTGAGGTAAAAATGGTGAAGATGGCTTTAGAAGGAGCCAACTATGAGGTGATTTATGCGTATAATGGGAAGGTGGGAATTGAGAAAGCAGGGGAGGAAAAACCCGATCTCATTATTCTGGATGTTATGATGCCGGAGAAAGATGGTTTTATCGCATGTGGTGAGTTAAAGAGAGGTGCTGAAACATCAAACATTCCGATTATTGTCTTAACTGGCGTTGGAGACAGCACATTGCTTTTCCCCGATATGGAGTCTGCTGCTGACTCGCCTCATGCCGATGAATATATAGATAAGCCTGTTGATCCCAACTTCCTTTTGCAACGAGTGGAGAGGCTTCTGAAGAGATCGAAATCTTAATTTATGCTAAGTCAAAAATCGAGTCACTGCCGCGAAACTTGTCCTCGACCTGATCAGGGAGCGGTAGTCCAAAACAACCTGAAATTACTGGATTCCTGCTTTTGCAGGAATGACCAACAAGAGTCAAATAGGACTTTTTGCGAGAGTAGCATGTTTAAAAAAGGGAAAAGACTATACGGATGTCGTCCTTTTCTTAAGCTGCTTGGTGTTAAATGCCTCCATGAGGCGGGTTTTTGTTATAATACTTTCAAAATCCTTTATGTGTTTAAGGATCTCTTCCTTCCCTCCTTCTTCTCTGTCCACAAGTGCTATTACTCTGACGACTTCTAAACCAGCATCTTTTGCAGATGTGATTGCCTTAATCGTTGATTCACCTGTTGTAATAACATCATCTATTATTACAGCCCGTTCCCCCTTATGGACATCACCCTCGATATTTTTTATTATTCCATGATCCTTTGTTCTTTCACGAACACTGAATGATTTGATGGGCGTTCCCTTTTGATAAGAGATTATGGCAACGGAATTGGCAATGGGGTCAGCCCCGAAAGACAGCCCGCCGATTGCATCAATATTGGCACTCTTTATTTTATCAAAAATTATGTTTCCGATTAAATTCATTGCTTCAGGGTTGAGGGTTGTTGGTTTGCAGTTGATGTAATAATTACTGAGTTTGCCAGATGCGAGCTTGAAGGTGGGGCTGTCGCTTAATTGAAAAGACTTTTCTAAAATCATTTCTATAAGTCTTTCTAACATGCATTTCTCCTTTTTAAATTCCGAATATCAAAAAATTATAACCACGAAGCCCACGAAGATCCACTAAGTAAAAAGCAGGGAATGAAAAACCTCCTGCCTTTTTATATCATGCCAAATAAAATTACTTCTGTGTAATTCTGTGGCCAAAGTCAAGATCTGGTCGGGGCGAGAGGATTTGAACCTCCGACCCCCTGCTCCCAAGGCAGGTGCGCTAACCAGGCTGCGCTACGCCCCGACTATTGTTTTTCTAATACTTTTTAATGTTTCTGTCAAGTAGTCATTATTTAAGCAACCTTTTTATATCTGCTCACCCTTCTCTTTTTTTGGCCTGCTTCTTAATTCTCCTGGGTCTTCCTACGCTTATTTTTATTCCATGTTCTCTGCACCTGCTTCGTACTGTAGGAGGTGAACAGGAAAACATTTCAGCAATTTTAGATAACGACTTACCCTCCTTAACATATAGCCTCTGGAGGGATGACTTATCTACTCCCGTGATTCTACTCCCTATCGGCCTTAACTTAATTTCATATTGCATACATCTTTTTCTTACTGTTTCATGTGAACAACCTATGATTTTGGCAATCTCATGTATCGACTTGACTTCGTTAACATACAATTTCTGAAGTTGTGCTTTAGTTAATCCCTTAACCTTGTTATCTTTTAACGGTATACCATATTGCCTGAATCTATTACGGACTGTGGCAGGAGTACATGAAAACATTTGTGCAATTTCTCTTGGTGGTTTGTCTTCTTGAACATATAACCTCAGAAGGACGGACTTCTTGAATTCAATTATCTTATAATTCTTTGGCCGTAATTTTATTCTATATTGTATACATTTATGCCGGACAAGAGTGTATGAGCGACCAAACGTCTCTGCAATATCACGAAGCGGTCTTTTCTCTTTGATGTAAAGCCTTGTAAGCGTTTTTTTGTTTAATTCCTCAATCATTCTACCGTTCTCTTTCTAGCCATCTCTTTGGTAAGTCTTTCATCTACTACTTTATATACCACTTCTAATCTCTCTTGCTTTGGGTTGTATATAGTTCATAATGCATATCATTTATTTCTAACGGGGTAAAGGACAAAAGGAAGAAATCGCTTGTATTTTATCTAAGACTTTTTGAGGTAAAAAATCAGAAATTTTGAAGTTGCATTGTTTGTCAATTTATGTTTAAAATAGGGAGTATCATTTCTTTAAGTAAGATCTTTATATGATCATGAAAATTGACAAGATTACCATCAGACATAATTCCACTTCTTAGAATATAGAAGGGAGAAATTTTTATTTATCTTTAATCGAAAAAAGGATAGGCAAATGAAAACAGATC